>JANTFS010000008.1 GCA_024763335.1 Paracoccaceae bacterium
CAAGAAACCGGGATGTATCTCTCGAACGATGCATGGATTTCGAAAGCACTGGTCGCCTGCGGCCGGTGTTTTTTGTTCGGCTGACTCACAATAATCAGCGCCATCGGCGCTGAGATGGCGTCGACGTGAAACATGTCAGTTTTCCAACGGAATTCCCGGATCGGCCCTTGCAGTCCCCAGCAAGCTGCAATACATCACCCGGGTGATTGGCGCGGGGTGGAGCAGCCCGGTAGCTCGTCAGGCTCATAACCTGAAGGTCGTAGGTTCAAATCCTACCCCCGCAACCAACTCACATACGCCGATAGACGGCGCCAGATTGGCCCGCAACGGCGCACTCCTGACAGCTTTCCAATGCCTTGCGGCCGCGTCCCGCTCACATCAACGCTTGACACGTTGGCCACATCTTCCGGATATGGACGCGAGCGGAGAGAAACAGGGAGGCTCGTCGCATGAAAGCAATTCGCGCCATTTTGATGGTCATCGGTCTGATCGCAATTCTTGCGACGGCCTGGGTATTCTGGACATTCCGCGGGTTCGACCCGCAAGCACCGGCCGTCTACTGGAACATGGCGATGCGTCTGGCGGAGACCGGTAACTCCGCCGAGGCAACGGTGTGGAAGCGCAAGGTGGCCGAGGGTCTCACCTTCGAGGACGTCGACGAATCGATCCAGTCAGTGGCGCTTGAACAGAACATTCGCGACGTTGGCAACCTGCCCCTTGGCGACCAGGTCGGCCTGATGATGGGCAGCGATTGGCGCAAGCTCAAGATCTACCTCTATTGCAACCCGCTCACCGCCGCGAAGATGGTGGAGCATTCCGAGGCCTACTCGGCCTACCTGCCTTGCCGGGTCGCGTTGGTCGAAGACGATAACGGCGATCTTTGGATCTATTCGCTCGACATGGACATGATGATCCATGGCGGCAAGCCGCTTCCGGACGACCTCTTGCAGGAAGCGCTTCAGGTCAAGCAGACCATCCTCACGATCCTGAACGACGCGGCTGAGGGGAGCTTCTGACCCCCTCATCAGCGCCGCGTCTCAATAGCCGGTGAGCGCCTCGTCGATGATACCGTCGAGGAGGTCGCTCACCTGGTCCATCGTGCCTGCGGGATAGGTGCGGCGGCCAACCGTGATTTCACCCACGGCGCCCGGCTGCTCCATCACGAAAATGGTGTAGGGGCAAAACTGAAGGTTCATCGGGTCAGCTTCCATGACAGCGCGGCTGACCTCGGCGGAACAGAAGTTGAAGACCTGCGCATGGGTGAAGATCGTTGTCGTGCTTCCGACATCCGCCTTCGTTCGTTCGAGCATGTCGCCCACGTGGTTGACCGCATCGATGACGAGCCCGGCATTGGTGATCGCGGTTTCGACGTCGAACATCACGTCGTCGTAGCTTCCTTGAACCGTGCGAACGACAGGACCATGCGACTCGGCGAGAGCCGGAGCGGCGGCAAGAAAAGCAGCGGCGGCAAGTGCGAGGTGTTTCATGGATATTCCCCTCTGTTGTGTTTCAGGAATCGCCAAGGTCTGCCTTGGCGAGAATCTCGTCGAGCAGGAACCAGAAAAATTCTGGGCCCGGGTAACCCTCGATCCGACCCACTTCGCTGTTTTCGGACAGGAGCACGAAGGTCGGCGTCAGATAGGCGGGGCGGTCCAGCACCATGCCTTCGGGTAAGGGGTCATGGATATTGAGCATGGTCAGGGGGGCCGCCGCGCCCTGCTCCGTGTTGGGATAGGCCGGACCAATCTCTTTTTTCCAGCGGGCACACCAGATGCACCCGGTTTCCTCGAACATGATAAGGCGCAGATCTCCAGCGAACGCGGGCCCGGTCAGCAGCGCGAGGCAGAGCATGAAAGCCCCGATCGACCGCGACCATGCCGCAGGTGCGAAATGATATTTCATTGACGCCTCATGTACCGAACATAAAGAATGCTAAGCCATGACATGAGGCCGGACAAGGAAAACGCACATGGGATTTGACCCAACATTTGGCGGAGCAGCTCTGGCGGGACTGCTGTCGTTCCTTTCCCCCTGTATCCTGCCGATCGTTCCCTTCTATCTGGCCTATATGGCCGGCATCTCGATGCAGGAGCTGCGCGGAGACGAGGGCGGGCCCGCGATTCCGCCGGGCGCACAACGACGGCTGATCTTTTCGTCTATCGCCTTTTCATTCGGCGTGACGACGATCTTCGTCTTGCTCGGCCTCGGGGCCACCGCGTTGGGCTCGGCATTCATTCAGTGGAAAACCCAGCTTTCGTGGGTGGCGGCAGCGATCCTGTTCCTGTTCGGCCTGCATTTTCTCGGGATATTCCGGCTGAAATTCCTCTACCGTGAAGCCCGGCTGGAGGCCTCATCGGACCCGACAACCGTGGCCGGTGCCTATGTCATGGGCCTTGCTTTCGGGTTTGGATGGACCCCGTGCGTCGGCCCCGCGCTCGCGGCGATCCTGATGGTCGCCAGCGGCACGGGCGACCTGTTCCGGGGGGCAATGCTGCTTCTCGTCTACGGCCTGTCGATGACCTTGCCGTTCGTGCTGGCCGCCGCCGCGGCGCGGCCCTTTCTCGCTTGGGTCGGGCGCAATCGCCGTTTCATGGGCTATGCCGAAAAGGCGATGGGGGTGATGATGATCCTCTTCGCCTTGCTCATCGCGACCAACTCGGTGGGCTACATCGCCGAATGGATGATCAACAATTTCAGCTGGGACAACACGCTCGTCTGAGCGTGAAACAGGGAGGAACACATGAAACTATTCGCAATTCCCGCGGCGGTTCGTTCACTGGCCGGGGTGATTCTGATCGGGCTCGCCACCCCGGCATTGGCCGACGTGCCACTTGGTGACGACGGCCTGCACAAACCCGACTGGCTACAGGAAACCTTCCTCGATCTGCGCGAGGATCTCGCCGATGCGAATGCCCAAGGCAAGCGGATGATGATCATGATCGAGCAGCGCGGATGCATCTATTGCACCAAGATGCACGAAAAGATCCTGCCCGATCCCCGAATCGACGCCCTGATTCGCGAGGCGTTCTTCATCGTGCAGATGAACCTCTACGGCGATCTTGAGGTTACCGATTTCGATGGCACCGTGCTGAGCGAAAAGGATATGGCGCGGCGATGGAACACGGTGTTTACGCCGACGATGATCTTTCTGCCCGAAGAAGTTCCCGAGGGCGAAACTGCCGTCGAAGCGGCGGTCGCAATCATGCCCGGCGCGTTCGAACGCCTGACGACCTTGGCCATGTTTACTTGGGTTCGTGACAAGGAATACGACAACATCGACTTCCAAAGATACTTCGCCGAGAACTTCAGCCCGCCGCAATAGACCGGAGTTTTCTTGGCCCCGCGAGGTCGTCAACTCAAAAAACCATGCAAAAAATCAAATATTTTTGTTGTTTGGCTTTGGGTCGTGTGGTTATTGTCCGATCCCAGCGGTGCGTCAAATGAGGCATATCGCCACAGAATAAGCGGCACAACGCCGCAGCGAATAGAACGAGCTAGGGAGGGCTCTTATGAGAACACTGTTTGCGCTCTGCGCAGCAGCCGTGACTGCATTTCCGTCCATCCTCAGCGCCGAAACCATGCCCAGAGACGTGATGTTCTCTGACCATGGAGAGGTGGCTGAATCCCTCACCGGGGTGCCCGGCAATCCGGAGGAAGGGTTTAAGACGGCAACCACGAAAAGCCTCGGTAACTGCGTGGCCTGCCACGTAGCCAACGGGTGGAAAGACCTGCCGTTCCCCGGCAACATCGGCCCTGATCTGACGGGCGTGGCGCATCGCTACGACGAGGCGCACCTGCGGGGCATTCTGGTCAATTCCAAGAAAACGTTCCACGAAACGGTGATGCCGGCGTTCTACAACGTCGATGACATCATCCGCCCGGGGGATCGTTACACCGGCAAGCCCGCGAAATCGCTCGACGTGACGATTCTCACGGCGCAGCAGATCGAGGACATCCTCGCTCTGCTCATGACCTTCAACGAAGACCACTGAGCCCGCGCGTCCATCCAACGGGAGATCAACGAGAAATGACTTACACGAGAAGAGAAACCCTGGTTCTCGGTGCCAGCAGCATCGCCATGCTTGCGGTTGCACCGGCAGCCTTTGCCGCCACGACCGACGAGGAAATTGCGGCTTTCACCGGCGGTGCAGCCGCAGGTGAAGGCGGTATCGAAATCGGTGCTCCGGAAATCGCCGAAAACGGCAACGTCGTGCCGGTCGAAGTGACCGCACCCGGCGCCGAAGAGATCATGCTGCTGGCCACCGGCAACCCGTCTCCGACCGTTTGCAAGGTGAAGTTCGGCCCGGCCGCTGGCTCGCAGCGCGTGTCGACCCGCATCCGTCTCGCCAAGACGCAGGACGTGCTCGCCATGGCCCGGATGGGCGACGGCAGCTTCGTGCAGGCGACGCGCACGGTGAAGGTCACCATCGGCGGCTGCGGCGGCTGAGGACGCACCCGCGGCTCAGACGCTGCGGGGCATGAACCAACGAGAATTTAGGAGACCCGAAATGGCAGCTTCCAAACCCCGCGTGAAGGTTCCCGGTTCGGCCAAGGCCGGCGAAGCCTTCACCATCAAGACCCTGATCAGCCACCCGATGGAATCGGGCCTGCGCAAGGACAAGCAAGGCAACCCCATCCCGCGCAAGATCATCAATCGCTTCACCTGCGACTTCAACGGCACCAATGTGATCGACATGGAGATGCACGGCGCGGTTTCGGCGAACCCGTATATCGAGTTCGACGCCGTGATCGACGCGGCCGGCGAGTTCACCTTCAACTGGTATGACGATGACGGCTCGGTCTACACCGCGTCCAAAGCGATCAAGCTGGCCTGAGAAGTGAAAAATAAGAAAGAACGTCAGGGAGGAGACGCGATGACCACTCGCGCGAAGAAGACAGCGGTTCTTGCCGCGGTCATGACGGTCGGGTTCGGGGGTGCGGCAATGGCCGAGCCCGATCTCGATGCCAAGCTCGTGATCAATGATGAGCTGGAAATGACGACGATCGTCGAACCAGCGCCCTACCTCGATGGTGCGCTCGATCAGGTGATCTCGGGTTGGCATTTCCGTGACGCCGCTACCCGCGCCATGGAAATGGACGACTTCGAGAACCCCGCGATGAACTTCGTCGAAGACGGGCTCGCCGCCTGGGATGCCGTTGACGGCACCGAGGGCAAGTCCTGCGCCTCATGCCACGGTGCGATCGAAGAAGGTATGCGGGGCGTGCGCGCCGTGATGCCGAAGTACAACGAGGAGGCCGGCGATCTGTGGTCCCTCGAGGAGTACATCAACGATTGCCGCGTGAACCGGATGGGCGCGGAAGCCTGGAACTGGGACAAGACGCCGATGAAGGTGATGACTGCTGCGATCGGGGTTCAGTCGCGCGGCATGCCGGTCAACGTGGCGATCGACGGTCCGGCCCGCCCCTACTGGGAACAGGGCAAGGAAATGTTCTACGCCCGCACCGGTCTGCTGCAGATGTCTTGCGCGAGCTGCCACGAGGAAAACTATGGCAATTACATCCGCGCCGACCACCTCAGCCAGGGTCATCTCAATGGCTTCCCGACGCTGCGTTTGAAAAAGGGCAGCCTCGTGTCGACCCACAACCGTCTGTTCGGTTGCGTGCGCGACACCCGCGCCGAGAGCTACCCGAAGGGCAGCGCGGAGCTTAAGGCGCTTGAGCTCTACGTGGCCTCGCGCGGCAACGGTCTTTCGGTCGAAACGCCGGCCGTGCGCCCGTGATGACATGAAAATCGGAGGGGCGGCGGCCTGAGATGGCCGTCGCCCTTTTTCGTCCGCATCCATCGAAATCCTGACTATCGAGAGGGGAAGACATGATCTCGCGCAGAGACTTCCTTCAAGCCACGGTCGCCGCGTCGGCCATCTGGGGGGGCAGCGGTGTTGGCGCATGGGCGCAAATCGCCGCCCGGCAACAACTCACCCAAGATCAGTTGCTTGAATTTGATACTTTCGGCAACGTGACCCTCATTCACGTGACCGACATCCATGGCCAACTCAAGCCGATCTGGTTCCGCGAGCCCGAGATCAACCTCGGCGTTGGCGAGGTCCGGGGTCTTCCGCCGCATGTCACCGGACAGGACTTCCTCAAGCTCTACAACATCGAGCCCGGCTCGCCCGAGGCCTACGCGCTGAGCTACAATGACTTCGACGCGCTTGCCCGGACCTATGGCAAGATGGGCGGGCTCGATCGGGTGGCGACAGTCATCAAGGCAATCCGCGCCGCACGGCCGGACGCGCTTTTGCTCGATGGCGGCGACACGTGGCACGGGTCCTACACGGTGCTCAAGACCGGCGCGCAGGACATGGTCGACGCGATGAACCTGCTTGAGACAGATGCGATGACCTCGCATTGGGAATTCACCCTCGGCATCGACCGGGTGACCGAGATCGTCGACAACCTGCCCTTCCCCTTCCTCGGTGCCAACATCTTCGATGCCGAATGGGACGAGCCGGCCTACGAACCCTACAAGATGTTCGAGCGCGGCGGCGTGCAAGTGGCGGTGATCGGCCAGGCCTTCCCCTATCTGCCGATCGCCAACCCGCGCTGGATGTTCCCCAACCTCAGCTTCGGCGTGCGCGAGGAGCGCATGGCGGAAGTGGTGCAGGAGGTGCGCGATGCCGGGGCCGATGTCGTCGTCGTGCTCTCGCACAACGGTTTTGATGTGGACCGAAAGCTGGCGAGCCGCGTGCCGGGGATCGACGTGATCCTCACCGGGCACACCCATGATGCGCTGCCCGAGCCGGTTCAGGTGGGCAACACCATGTTGATCGCTTCGGGCTCGAACGGCAAGTTCGTCAGCCGGGTCGATCTGGATGTGCGCGACGGCGAGATGAAAGGCATCCGCCACAAGCTGATCCCGATCTTTTCCGACGTGATCGCGCCCGATGCCGAGATGACGGCGCTGATCGACGGCCACCGCGCGCCCTACGAAAGCGAGATGCGCGAAGTGATCGGACGCACCGGCTCGACGCTCTACCGCCGCGGTAACTTCAACGGCACGTGGGACGACCTGATCTGCAACGCGCTGATTGAGGAACGCGAGGCTGATATTGCGCTGTCGCCCGGGTTCCGCTGGGGGCCGAGCCTGATTTCCGATACGGATATCACCCGCGAGGACATCTACAACGCGACTTCGATGAGCTACCCCAACGCCTACCGCTCCGAGATGACCGGCGAACAGCTCAAGGTGATCCTCGAGGATGTGGCCGACAACCTGTTCAACCCCGATCCCTACTATCAGCAGGGCGGCGACATGGTCCGCGTTGGCGGCATGGGCTACCGCATCGACGTGACCAAGCCGCAGGGCGAACGTCTGAGCGAGATGACCGTGCTCAAGACCGGCGAGGCGGTCGATCCGTCGAAGACCTATGTGGTTGCGGGCTGGGCCAGCGTCAACGAAGGCACGGAAGGTCCGCCGATCTGGGACGTGGTCGAGAACTGGGTGCGTGGTCAGGGCACGGTTAACATCGACCCGAATGAATCGGTCGATGTCATCGGTGGCTGAACCGAAAAGATGACCTTGTGAGACGCGGCGCCTTTCCGGCGCCGCGTTCGTCTTTCAGGGCCTGTTCACGCCCGGTGTTCAGCGATCCACTCGGCGCTGGCCCGGATGCCGCCGAGCGGGAAAATATGCGCTTGCTCGATCAGGCTGTCGGGGTTGGTGCGCTTGTGGTCGGCCAGCGCCGTGAGCACCTCGGTCGGTTCGAACGGCCGAAGAAGCTTGGTGAGGTCACGCGCACGCCGTTGGAGAACGCCGAGCGAAGCGCCGACGCCACAGGCCACGGCATATTTGATCAAGGTCTGAAGCTTGGCGGGGCCAGCCACGCCCGCATGTATCGGCAGGGATATGCCGTTGGCTTTGAGCCTGTCGGCCCAGTCGATCACAGGCCTTGCGTCAAACACGAACTGCGTCACCAGCGCCATCCGGGTGCCGGTGGCTTCGGCATAGGCCTGTTTCCACTGCACCGCGGCGTCGACGTTCGTCGTCGAGCCGTCGGGGTCGATATCGGCGTTGCCCTCGGGGTGCCCGGCGACATGCAGGCGCCTGAACCCGTGCTTTTCAAACAGGCCGGTATCGAGCAGCTGCATGGAATTGTCAAACTGCCCAACGGGGTGAGCCACGCCTCCGGCCAGAACCAGCGCCTCGCGAACGTCCGCTTCGCCGGCATAGCGTTTGATCCAATCCTCCAAGGTGGTTGCGTCGGCGATGATCCGGGCGGGAAAGTGCGGCATCACGGAAAATCCATCCTCCGCAAGCCGGCGCGCGGTTGCGACCATGTCGTCAATCGGTGTGCCTTCGATATGCGCGACGTAGACCCGGCTACCGCTGGGCAGGAGCGCCGGGAAGTCGTCGATCTTTTCGGCGGTGCGCGGCATGACTTCGATCGACACGCCTTCGAGAAAGGCCTTCAGCGGGCTTTGGGCGCTGAGGATGTTCATCACGGCCATGGCCTCCTCCTTTGGTTGGGCTCCGGCAGGCGGAGCCGTTGCCTCGGGGTGCAAACGAGGTGCGGCAGCACCTATACGGTTTGATGTAGACTGTCGCGACCCGCCTGCCCCTGCCGTAACCGGCGCTTCGCGACCGAATTCCGCCACCGCACCTTGACGGCAGGTCAATTGAACACCCTTGCGACAGCGAATAGATCTTCCTGATGACAAACGCCGTGCGATTCGAAACTGTCGGCCTGTTTGGCCCGGGGGTCCGCGTGGCGATACCAAGCGGCCCGGCAAGGGGTGAAGTGGTGGTTGATCCGTGAAACGCGACTCGAGTTTCCCCCTTTCCCTGCATCTCGCCGCCACAAAGGTCCGCGGCCACGCGCGCGCGCAAAAACGTCTGCACGCCGGCATCCACGGCGGCGGGGAAGACCCGAACAGGGGCCAGGAACGGCTTGGCATCAGCACGGCGCCGCGCCCGAATGGGCCGTTGATCTGGATACATATCGGCAGCGAGGCCGAGGCGCTGGGTGTCCCCGACCTTATCGATCGGTTGCGAGAAGAGCGCGGCGATCTGGCGATCCTTCTATCGGTGCAACGCCATGGGCCGGATGCGCTTCTGGCTGCGCGGCTTCCGCGCGATGTGCTGGTGCAACTTGCCCCCTACGGGCTCGGCCGGGGGCCTGCCAAATTCCTCGCGCATTGGCGCCCGAATGTCGCGATCTGGGCTGACAACCGGCTTGAGCCAGCGCTGATTGATGCGGCGAACCGGGCCGGTGTGCCGATACTCCTTGTCGATGCGCGGGTGCCGGAGCGGCCGGGCTGGCCCCGGCTCCCGGGCGTCCGGCGCGCGCTTCTCAAACGGTTCAGGCATATACTTGCGGGCGATGAGCGCTCGGCAGAGGGGCTGCGGGCGCTGGGCGTTTCCGTCGACCGCCTCGAGGCACTTGGGTTTCTGCAGGAAGGCGCCTCGCCGCTCCCATGCAGCCAGGCCGAACGGGATATGCTGGCCGAAATCCTCGAGGCCCGGCCGGTCTGGCTGGCCGCCGATGTGACCGCGCGCGAAATCGAAATGGTGACGGCGGCGCACCGGCAGGCGATGCGCCGGGCCCACCGGCTGTTGCTCGTTCTGGTCCCGGAGCGGGTGGAGGATGGAGCACGGATCGCGGCGGAACTGGAGGCCGAAGGTTGGGTTGTGGGGCAGCGTTCGCTGGACGAGGAACCCGAGCCGGAAGTCGAGATACTCATCGCCGACCAGAGCGATGAGCTTGGGCTATGGTATCGTCTCTCGCCGGTATCGCTGATCGGCGGAACCCTGCTCGGGGAGGCGCGGGAGGGTCCGCGTAATCCCTATGAGGCCGCGGCGCTCGGATCGGCGGTTCTGCATGGTCCCCACATGGGGATGTGGCGCGAAAGCTATGCAAGGCTGCGCGAAGCGGGGGCGGCGCGCACGGTGATGGATACCGCATCCCTTGCGCGTGCGGTGGAATACCTTCTCGCACCGGACAAGGTCGCCGAGATGGCCGCAGCGGCATGGGAGGTGACCACCTCCGGCGCCGAGGCCACCGATCGTGTCGTCGCGCTGGTGAATGAGTTGCTCGACGAGCAGGAGGTCTGATGATGCGGCCGGGCTTCTGGTATCGCAAGCCGGGGCGATTATTGCGCTTGATCGGCCCGCTTGCCCGTGGCGTGGCTGTCAGCCGAGCCCGGGCGCGGCGACTGGAGATGCCGGTGCCGGTCGTGGCCATCGGCAGTCTTTCGATCGGCGGCACCGGCAAAACGCCCACGGTGATTGCGTTGGCACAAAGGCTCGCGATGAAGGGGCGAAACGTGCATGTGGTGACCCGGGGGGCAGGTCCGCCGCTGCGGATCGAAGAGCGCCGGCACGCGGCGGAAGATGTCGGCGATGAGCCGCTCCTCATTGCAGCCTTTGCGCCCACGTGGACCGCCGGAAATTTGGCCCAGGGCGTTCACAGCGCCATCGCCGAAGGGGCAGAAATCATCGTTCTGGATCGCGGCCTGCCCGATGGGCCGATCAAGGCAGACCTGAACATCCTGGTGGAGGACGCGCACCGCGGGTTCGGCAATGGATTTGCCTGGCCGCTTGGTCCGTTGAACCGGGTCATTGCACCGGGAGTGGCCGGTGCCGATCTGCTGGTTGCGGTCGGTTCCGAGGCCGCGCAGGAGCGGTTTCGTGCGAAATGGGGGTCAGCCGTGTCGTGCCCAATCGTCACTGGCCGGCTCGAGCCGCTCCCCACCGGCATGGAATGGGCCGGGCTCGATGTCGTTGCCTTCGCCGGCATCGGGGCGCCGGAACGCTTCTTCGCGACCTTGCGTGGCCTGGGGGCAAACCTGCTTCGGACACAGGCGCTTTCGGATCATCAGGAGCTCACACCCGCCTTGCTCGCGCGGCTGGACAAGGAGGCGCAGTTGCGCAGCGCGCAGCTCGTCACCACCGAGAAAGATGCGGTGCGCCTGCCGCGGGACTACCGCGCGCGGGTCGTCAGCCTGCCCGTGCGCCTCGAACTCGACGACTGGGCGGCTCTGGATGCCCTGCTGCCGGCGCCGGTCTAGTCGGCAAGGGCGGCGTCGATGATGTCCTTGAGCGCGGCATAGCTCATGTTGGAATGCTTGGTGCCATTGATGACGAGCGACGGCGTTGCGTTGATTTCATGAGCTTCGGCGGTGGTCTGATAGGTTTCAACCAGACGGGTGGCCATGGACTGATCAGAGAAACATGCGTCGATCTCCGCGTCCGTCAGACCGGCCGTCTTCCCAAGGGTGCGCAGATTGGCGAGGATCTCGTCGCCCTGTCCCGAGCCGATCCATTCGCGCTGTTTGTCATAGAGCATCCCCGAAATGCCGAAATACCGCTCCTCGCCGCCGCAGTTCGCGATCAGGCCGCCCCACAGCCCATAGCGATCGAAATAGACCTCGCGGTGAATGAATTTCACCTTGCCTGTGTCAATATATTCGGACTTCAGCTGCTTGAACTGGTCGGCATGGAAATCTGCACAATGCGGGCAGGTGTAAGACGCGTATTCGATCACCGTGACTGGCGCATTTTCGTCTCCCAGAACGTGGTCGGGCAGAATGGACGGCGCGGGCTCTTCGCTTTGCGCAGCGGTTTCGCCGGTGCCGTCGGATGAATCCGACGTCGCGGTGGAGAGTTGTGAGGTTTGGGTCGAGGGCTGGGTGAAATACCAGGCGCCACCGCCAATGGCGAGCAACAGCACTGCGATGATCGGGAGAAAACGGGTCATGGAGATCCTCTTATTCGGCCGGGTCGTTGCGGCGAGATAGGACGTTTTGCGCCAGAGCTTCAAGTGCCAGGCGCAGTGACTCGTCACGCACGCCCTCGGCACTCTTGCGCGCGCGCGCGATGGTCTTGGGGTCAGCTCCACGCTCAGGCTGTGGGGCAGGGCGCGCAAACTGGGCCTGCCCCTCGGAAAACCCGGTGGGCGCGGTCTGGGTAATCCGGATTCGCGAAATGGCCGCATAGCCATAGGTCGCGTTGACGCGATCGCGGATCATTTCTTTCTGCATCTCGAGAATTGGCGCATTCGCGCCGGTTGTCAGGAGAACCAGGGTGGCGCCAAAGCCGCCGTCGCGCCCGTAACTGACCTCCACAGGCCGCGCCGTGCCAGCGACATCGGGGCCCGCGATCTCCTCCCAATGCGTCAACAGCCGGGTGACGGCGAAGCCGCGGGATTCGCCCGCCTTCCGGATGCGCGACGTCAGCAGGTTCGACGTTCGTTCAAAGCCGCGCATGCGCCGGTCTGGCTGTTTTTCCCGTGTGGCCACTGGCAAGTCCTCTCAACGCTGCGATACTACGGGCTTCGTTGCAGGGGTGCCACTTCAAATGGGAAGGGCGGGATAAAACATGCGTGACGCGGGCATTCTGGCGGCCGAGCTTCTCGACTGGTACGATCAGCACGCCCGCGACCTGCCCTGGCGCGTGAGCCCGGCCGACCGCAGGGCGGGCGTGCAGCCTGACCCTTACGCCGTCTGGCTGTCGGAGGTGATGTTGCAGCAAACAACCGTCGCGGCGGTGCAGGGCTATTTCACCCGGTTCACCGAGCTTTGGCCGACGGTCGAGGCGCTGGCGGCGGCGGAGGATGCGAGGGTGATGGGCGAATGGGCCGGGCTTGGATACTACGCCCGGGCCCGAAACCTGCTCAAATGCGCCCGCGTGGTGACGGCCGAGTTGGGGGGGCGCTTCCCCGACACGATCGAGCGCCTGCGCGCGTTGCCCGGCATCGGCCCCTATACCTCGGCCGCGATCGCCGCGATTGCCTTTGACCGGCCAGAAGCGGTGGTCGACGGCAATGTCGAGCGCGTCATGGCACGCCTCCATCGCATCGAGGCGCCATTGCCCAAGGCAAAGGCCGAATTGCGCGCGCGCGCCGCGGAGATGACGCCGCTGGCGCGCCCGGGCGACTATGCTCAGGCGGTGATGGATCTTGGGGCAACAGTCTGCACAGCCAGATCACCGGCCTGCGGGCTCTGCCCCTGGCGCGGGGCATGCCGCGCGCGCGCTGCCGGAGTGGCGTCCGGCCTTCCGCGGCGCATGGCAAAACCGCCCAAACCCACACGCTGGGGCCTCGCATATATCGGGCGCCGGGCCGACGGGGCGTGGCTTCTGGAGCGTCGGCCGGACCGTGGGCTCTTGGGCGGCATGCTGGGCTGGCCGGGCGGCGACTGGGGCGAGACCGCTGAAGGTCTGCCGCCGGTGGCAGCCGACTGGCGCGACATCGGCGCCGAGGTGCGCCATACCTTCACCCATTTCCATCTTCGGCTCGGCCTTCGCGTGGCCAACCTTCCGCAGCATTGCGAGCCGGCGCGCGGAGAATTCATTGCCGCGCTGGAACCGGACGATCTGCCGACCGTCATGCGCAAGGCCTATGATCTTGCGCGCGCCGAGCTTGGCGGTCCTGTGTGAAACCGCCGCACCCGTTGAGCCGGTGACGGCACCGGCGTATGCTTGGGCTCGCAAGAGCATGAAAGGTCTCACCATGGTTCCTGCTTCCAAGGTCGCTCGGTTCACGAGTGCCGCGCCCTTCTGGGTTTCGCTTCTGCTCCTGCCATTGGTCTTTCTCTCGGCGCGGTATGGTGGCTGGGCGATCCTCCTGCCGCCGCTGGCCGCGTGGTATCTCTACACCGCGCTTGATGTTGTGCTTGGGCGCAATACCGAGAACCCTGATCTCGAAACGCCGGACAAGGCGCTTTTCTGGTACAAGCTTCTGACCTGGATCTGGGTGCCGATCCAGCTGGTGATGATCTTCGGCACGATCTGGTATGTGACCGGGGCCGATCACCTGAACGGGTGGGAGAAGCTCGGGGTGATGCTCGGGGTCGGTATCCTTTCGGGCGCGGTCGGGGCGGTCTATGCCCATGAGTTGATGCACCAGTCCGACCGGTTCGAGCGACTGCTGGCCGACATTCTGCTGGCTACGATCCTCTATGGCCACTTCCGCACCGAGCATCTTCTCGTGCATCACCCCTGGGTTGGCACGCCGCGTGACGGGGTGACGGCACGCTACAACGAGGGGTTTCACCGCTATTTCATCCGGGTGCTTCTGACCGGGCCGATCTCGGCATGGAAGGCCGAGAAGGCGATGCTTGCCCGGCGCGATCTTTCGCCTTGGGATGGGGCGAACCCGTTTTGGCATTACATTGCCTTGCAGGTGGGTGCGGTCACGCTCGCGTTGCTGGTCGGTGGTTGGGAGGGGCTGGGGCTCTTTGTGTTTCAGGCGCTGGTGGCGATCTGGCAGCTCGAGTTGACGAACTACGTCGAACACTACGGGCTGACGCGGAAATACCTTGGCGACGGAAAGTATGAGCCGGTGCGCCCGCATCACAGCTGGAACTCCGACCATCGGGCGACGAACTGGCAATTCATCAATCTTCAGCGCCATTCCGACCACCATTACAAGCCCGCCCGACGTTATCCGCTCCTGCAGACCTACCCCGACAGCGAGGCGCCGCAATTGCCACTGGGCTATACGGGGATGACTTTCTTGGCGATGATCCCGCCGCTTTGGCGCCGGGTGATGAACCCGAAGGTGCGCAAGTGGCGCAAGGATCACTACCCCGAGATCACCGATTGGAGGCCCTACAAGCGCGGTGAATTTCCGGCGCCGAAGATCCGATAGGGCTGGAAAATCGTGCGGCTGCGCCGCGCAGGTTTGATTGCCGGGGGCGTTGCCCCCGGACCCCGAGGTATTTTCGGACCAAAGAAGACGATGTTACAGCTTGGAGGCGATGCGGTCGACCAATTCGACTGCGCGCGCGACGCCGTCTTCGCTCTGCATCTCGTCGCCGATCGCTTCTGCCCGGGCCCGGGTTTGTTTGGACAGGGCTGTCTCCAGCGCGCGGGCCAGTTTTTCCGCGGTAAGCCGCTTGAGGGGGATGGGTGTGGGCCCCGCGCCGAGTGCTGCAACGCGCGCGCCGAAAAATGGTTGATCGGCAAGCACGGGGCAAATGATCGATGGCCGGCCCCAGCGCAGGCCTTCGTGCGTGGTGCCCGATCCGCCGTGGTGGATGACGGCGTCCATCCTTGGAAAGAGCCAGGTGTGGGGGGCAAAATCGAGCGGCAAGATCTGGTCACTTGTCTCGACGTGCCCGATGCCACCCCAGCCGGTTGCGGCAACCGCGCGAAGCCCTGTCAAGCGCAGGGCACCGAGGAGAGCCTCGGTGGTGCGGGCGGTGTCGATGCCGGGCATGGAGCCGAAACCGGCATAAACGACAGGATCACCGGCGGCGAGGAAGCTTTCGAGCGCCGCGGGCGGGCTCCAGTTTTCGGGCTTGGTGAACAGATAGCCCGTCTGGATCTCGGTGTCGGGCCAGGTGGCGGGCCGGGGGAAAAGATGCGGCGAATAGGCGTGCAGGCGGTTGGCTTTGCCATGCGCAGAGTAGCCGCCCAGCGGATCCATTTTCGGGCCGATGTCGGTTCCCGTGGCCTTTGTCCAACGCCGGATCATCATTCGCGAGCCCATCCGCATGGCGGCCATGATCAGCTTGTGGCTGGCGAGGTTCCCCAGCCGTCCGAGAGACCGGGATGAGATGAGGAATTGTGGGTAGTCGCTCGTGGGCATGAAGCCGGGCTGGAGCATGACGGGGATCGAGATCGCCCCGAGGTGCCGGGCAAGCTGGGGCGCGATGCCGGCCTTGAAGTGATGGAGGATGAGATCGGGGGCAACATCCAGGCCGATGGTCCATACGGCCGAGAGCTGCTGGTTCATCAGATCGCTTGCCCAGCGGTAGGCCATGACCCGACCCGCAAGTGAGGTCATCGCGGCCTTGATCTCGGGCCTTTCCACCAGCTCCTGCATGTCCATGGGCAGGGGATGGAAGGCAAGGCCGGCAGCCTCGATCATGCCGGAGAAATTTTTCGGAGCGGCAAGCGTGACCTTGTGGCCCTGCGCCGCAAGGCCATCCCCGAGGGCAACGAAGGGCTGCACGTCACCGCGCGTGCCGCTGGCGATGAGGAGGATCTTCATGCAGGCAGTAGCCCACAAAAAAGGCCCCGCCACAAGGGCGGGGCTTCAGTTGGAGTGCCTTGGCACATGGCCACAGGCACAGGCGGTACCTCATTGAATTCAAGTCATTTCGGCACGGATCTGCTGGCGAAGGACGTCGATCGAGACGGTCTTCCCGTCGCGCTTGAAGTGCCAGTAGGTCCAGCCGTTGCAGGACGGGGCATGCTCCAGCGCGGCGCCGACCTGATGGATCGAGCCCTTGGCCTCGCCGGCAATCAGCGTGCCGTCGGCGCGCACCTTCGCAGTATGACCGCGCGGGCTGACCAGCGTCTCGCCCGGCCGCAGCATGCCACGTTCGACCAACTGGCCGAACGGCACACGCGGCTCGGCGCGCTTGGACGTGGACACCGAAAGTGCCGTCTTGTCGAACTTGCGGATCTTTGCCAGCCGCTTCTCGGCGGCCGCGCGGTAGGCGGGCTCGCGTTCGATGCCGATGTAGTCGCGGCCGAGCATCCTGGCGACCGCACCGGTGGTGCCGGTGCCAAAAAAAGGATCGAGCACCACGTCGCCGGGGTTCGTCGTGCCGAGCAGGACGCGGTGCAGAAGCGCCTCGGGTTTCTGCGTCGGATGCGCCTTGTCGCCGTTTTCATCCTTTAGCCGTTCGTGCCCGGTGCAGATCGGCAAGACCCAGTCGGAGCGCATCTGGATGCCCTCGTTGAGCGCTTTCAGGGCTTCGTAGTTGAAAGTGTATTTGCTGTCTTCCGACTTCGACGCCCAGATCAGCGTCTCGTGCGCATTGGTCAGCCGCTTGCCGCGAAAGTTGGGCATCGGGTTGGACTTGCGCCAGACCACATCGTTGAGAATCCAGTAACCTTGGTTCTGCAACTCCGCGCCCATTCGGAAGACATTGTGATAGGAACCGATGACCCAGATCGCGCCATTGGGCTTGAGCAGGCGGCGGGCGGCGGCGAGCCACGCGCCGGTAAACTCATCGTAGCGGCGGAAGCTGTCAAACTGATCCCAGTGGTCATCGACGGCATCGACCTTGGAATTGTCGGGCCGGTGCAGATCGCCCTTGAGCTGGAGGTTATACGGCGGATCGGCGAAGATCAGGTCGATGGAGCCTTCGGGGAGGCTGTTCATCGCCTCGATCGAGTCACCCGCAAGAATTTGATTGAGCGGCAGGGTCTCTGCCGCTTGCGACTTTTTCGTCATCTGTCTGCCTCTGTCCCCGGCGCATTCCGCGCTCGTTAGTTATCCACAGGATGAGTCAAAGGCGATTTGGCGTCAATTCCTTTTTGAATCAGTCACTTACAGATTTTTCTTGATACAAGATATTGTGCACGGGCTTGAACGAACGCCTATGGTGTGGGGTGACCCCAAGACTTTGAAGCGCCGAAATATGGCTTTTTGATGGATATCCGGCGTTCCTCTCCCAGCCGTAGCCGGGATGCTGTTGCGCAAGATCCACCATGATCCGGTCACGGGTGACTTTCGCCACGATCGAGGCCGCCGCGATCGAGACAGCACGGCCATCACCTTTGACGATTGCCTCGGCGCTGATCGTGAGGCCACGGGGGATCATGTTGCCATCAATCAGCAGGTGATCGGGCTGCGGGGAGAGCCCGGCCACGGCGCGCTGCATCGCCAGATGTGCGGCGCGCAGGATGTTGAACTCGTCGATTTCGGCAACGCTGGCGTGCGCCACCGAAACTCGGGCGCGCGTCATGATCTCGTCGAAGAGCACCTCTCGCCGCTTCGCGGTCAGTTTTTTTGAATCATTCAGACCGGGCGGTATATCGTCGGGGTTCAGGATAACCGCCGCAGCGGTCACGGGTCCGGCAAGCGGACCCCGGCCGACTTCATCGACTCCGGCGACGCGACCGGCACCGGTGGCCAGGGCGCGGGATTCGAGCGAGAAATCGGGGGTGTTTGGCATCATGGAGTCTGGGTCGCGCAAAGCCGGGCGCAACGCAAGACAATTTGGGCGGGGGGCCGAAGCCCGCCCGCCCGAGGCGCGGTTACCTGCGACGATCCGCGCCCCTGCTCGAAAGATGCTGGATCAACGGCGCGACGTCCGCTGGCCGTCGCCGCGTTCGCGGTAACCGAAACGCGACAGGCATTGGGCGTCATAGGCGTTCACGTTGCGGTCACGGCGCGGGACCCAGACGCGTTCTTCGCAACGCTTCGGCAGGGATTGCCAGTAATCGAAATTCCGCTTCAGGCAGGCGCGGCGATAGTAGGTTCCACGATCCGGCCCACGGTGCACCACGAGTTCGCAGCGGGCAGGGAGCACCTTGCGGCGGTTGACACGCGGCCTTTCGCGGTCGCCGCGGCTCGGGCGCGTGTTGGGCGGTGTGATCACCACCCGGCGATCACCGTGCTGGTTGGCCGACGCAATGATCCCAGCCGTCAGAAGTGCAAAGAACGAGGCCGCAGCGAAGGCGGCGGCATCGTCATTGCCGGCCTTGGCGGGGGTGGCGGCGATCGGGGAGAGCGCGAGCGAGGCCGAGAGAACCGTGATGATGCCGGTGCGGGCGAGGGACTTGGGGAAGAAGCGTGTCATGTCTTGTCCTTTCCAGAAACTGAGGACCCGGGGGCGGGCCACGATGAAGATCGAGGTGGGACAAACCTGAGCCATGGGCCGGCGGACAAACAATAACGGCCGGTTGTTATGAGATATCACCGGGTCGCGAGGGGGTTTGTTATTGAATAACCGTCCGGGTGGGCGCAGGTTCGAGGGCATGACCCGCCTCCTTGCCATCCTCGGGCTCAGCGCCCTCACCGCCGTTACCGCCTTGCCTGCGGCCGCGGAGTGTTATGCCGACTACAAGGCCAAACGCGACAATCCCTTGAAACTGCACTACGGTGTGATCGCGCTGCCCGACGCGGCATGCGAAACGACCGAGGCAGCCGAGGCGGAGATCGCGGCACGCATTGCTCCGGACGGCTGGACGTTGCTTGACGTGGTTTCGATCTTCGGGTCCGACGGGCTGGAGAATGAGGCGAGGAGAGAGAGTGCGGGAGACTACTTCCTCCGTTACTGAGGCGCGCCTGGCCGGCAGCCGGGTAGCGTTGTTCGGGATCATTGCCGTGGTCGCGATTCTCGCGGCGGCGGCGGTATTCCTGTTTCTCAACCTGCCCGACGCCAACGCCTTCAACGCCCGGGTGGAGCGGATCTTTGTCGAGAATGACCTGACCAGCGAGGCCGAGATCAAGCTGCTGGAAATTCTCGCGCAATCGGGAACCGCCTTTTCTGATACGCTCACCGGCTACAGGGTGGTGATCTTCGTTCTGATGGTCTTCGCCGCCGGGCTTCTCGTGGCGGCGCTGGTCTTCGTGCTCACGATCATCGCGCTGAACCGGCGGATGAGCGAAATCGAGCGCGCGGGCATCCAGGTGAATTCGCTGATCATCAGCCGGGCGGACCGCACCGTCTATCTCAACAACATGGAATTCACCCTCACCGAGGCCGCGATCGAAACGCTCGCCGTTCTCGCAGAGGCGCGGATGGATGATGACGTGATGACGGGTGCCGAGATCGAAGCCGTGATCTCGGGCCGAAATGCGGCCGATTGCGACGAGGCCGCCGGGGCGACGAGGATCAAGCGTCTTCGCGATGCCTTGGGCAATCAGCTGATGTCGGAACTGCTGGTGCGCACCATCGCCCGGCGCGGCTACATGCTGTCGATCGACAAGGACGTTATCCGCATGGTCTGAGTGCGCCGCTCAAAGCTCGAGGAAGTAGGGATCGACCCGCCGCCAGAAGTGCAGCAGGTCATCCGCCTTGACCAGCGTTTTGCGCATGCTTTCCACGGCGAAGACATCGGCTGCGAGCAGGGCGGCGAGGCGATAGCCATAGGTGGCGATCTCAGCCGAGCTGCTCTCGCGGTCCAGATTGTCTTCGATCCGCGATGCGGCCGAGGTCAGGGCGAAGACAATCTCAAGGGCCGGCTGATCGGGCCATCGCCCGCACAGGTTGCGCACTAAGGCCCGCCGGCGCCTGTCACTCCCCGAAAGAAGCTCGCTGAGCGCATACTCGACTATGTCGTCAATAGGAGTCACTGGCACCTCGCCACACGGCACGTTTCTAGAGGCTGGCCGGTCGAATCCCCAATGAAAAGTGAAACCGTCGGCGGAATCTGGCGATCGCAAAGCCGGATCTCATGCCGGCGTGGCGTGATGGCATTTGCAGGACGCAGTCATGGCGACCCCGGCAGGATTCGAACCTGCAACCTGCCCCTTAGGAGGGGGCTGCTCTATCCAGTTGAGCCACGGGGCCGTGCGAAAACTAATGATGCGTCATCGCGGCTTTGTCCACGCTATTCCGGGTAGTCCCCGTGGGCCGGTCTCAGACGCAGGGTCTCGCCCCGTCGGATGGTCGGGCTCAGTTCAATCCGTTCGCCATGGGCGCCGCCGGTTTCCGCCGCCTGCACATCGACACTTCGCGCCACGATTTCAGCTGCTCTGCGGCCGATCTCGGCGCGGCAGGAATCCATCGTCGCAAGTTGCATCGACAGGCCATCGAGAAGGTCAATGCCATTGAACCCCGCAAGGCCGAGTTCGGTCGGCACATCGATGCCGGCGTCGATGCAGTGCAGCAGCCCGCCCGCCCCGATCATATCGTTCGAGTAATAGAGAAAGTCGATCTCGGGGCTGCGCGCGAGCATGGCGGCGGTCATCTCCCGGCCCTTCGCCAGCGCCGAGCCGCCGGCATAGAATTCCTGGTCGATCACCTCGAGCCCGGCTTTGGCCAGTGCCTCGGTGAACCCTTCGAAACGCTTGCGGGCACGGTGGTCGAGCGGCATTTTCGTGCCGAGAAATCCGATCTTGCGGTAGCCAGCCTTGATGATCGCCTCGGCCATCATCCGCCCGGCCCGGCGATGCGAGATCCCGACGACGGAATCGATCGGCCGGCCATCCGTGTCCATGATCTCGACGACCGGAATGCCGGCCGCGCGCAGCATCGCTTTGGACGCGTCGGAATGCTCAAGCCCGGCAATGATCACGCCGGACGGGCGCCAGGACAGCATCTCGTACAGCACCTTTTCCTCACGCTCCGGCATGTAGTTTGTGACGCCGACGACCGGTTGCAGCGGGGTGTTGTCGAGCACTTCCGAAATGGCGGAAAGAACCTGCGGAAAGACCATGTTGGAGAATGACGGGATGATCACCGCAACAAGGTTGACGCGCTGGGACGCCAGTGCGCCGGCGATCTTGTTGGGCACATAGCCCAGGTCCTTGGCCGCGGCGAGCACGCGCTCGCGGGTTGTTTCGCTGACATCGCCGCGATTGCGCAACACCCGGCTCACCGTCATTTCCGACACGCCGGAAGCCTCAGAGACGTCACGCAGAGTCAGCGGGCGCTTCTGCGGTGCATGGGTTTCATCGTTCACGGAGCTCTCCCCCTTTGGTTCGCGCAACTGGGTAGACGGATGTTAGCGACAAAACCAGGCCTTGTCCAAGCGTTGAAACACAGGGAGATACCGCTAACGAAACGCGATCAGGTGCGCGAAGTTCTGGCGAGCCGGTCAAGGAGCTTCTGGTGCAGAACCGGCCCTGCCGCAACCACGCCGTTGACCTGAGGGGAAGGGGCGTTGAAGCGCAGGCGGGCACCAAGCCTGTCGGAGACCCGCCCGCCTGCCTCGCTGACGATGAGGGCGCCGGCAGCCACATCCCACTCCCAGGTTGGTCGAAGGGTCAGCATGGCATCAAAGCGGCCTTCGCCGACGAGGCTCATCCGGTAGGCCAGCGACGACCGGAACTGGCGGTCAACCTTCGGGACATCCGCTCCGGCCCAGAACCACGGCTCGAAATTCGACCGCGTGGCGAGCACGGTGGCGCCGTCAAGTTCATCGGGTGTGGACACCGAGATCCGGCGCCCGTTCAGCGTGGCGCCATGGCCACGCGCGGCGGCATAGAGCTTGTCGGACATCGGAAGATACACGACCGCCGCCACCGCCTCGCCATCGTCGACCACGGCCAGCGAATGCGCCCAGTTGTGATCGCCCTCGATGAAGGCGCGGGTGCCGTCGAGCGGGTCGATGACAAAGGCCCGCGCCGCCTCGAGCCGCTCGGGCGTGTCTGGGGTTTCTTCCGAGAGCCAGCCATAGCCCGGGCGGGCGCCGCGCAGGCGTTCGGCCAGCATGTCGTTCACCGCGATATCGGCCTCGGTCACCGGCCCGGCGCCGGGCTTTTCCCAGCTGCGATGGCCCTGCTCGAAAAACCCGCGCGCAATTTCGCCGGCCGCGCGCGCCGCTTCGATGAGCAGGGGGAGATCGTCAGCCGCCGGCAAGGGTCAACCCTTCGACGAGCAGCGAGGGCACCATGCGGGAGCGGTGCGGCAGGGCATCATTTGCGGGCACGAGTTTCATGAACATGTCGAGGAGGTTCCCCGCCACCGTGCATTCGTTGACGGGATAGGTGATCTCGCCGTTCTCAACCCAGAACCCGGCCGCACCGCGCGAGTAATCACCGGTATTGGGGTTCACCGTTGAGCCGATCAGCGAGGTGATCAGCAAGCCCGTTCCCATGTCGGAGATCAAATCGTCGCGGGTCTTGTCCCCCTGAGTGAGGGCTACGTTCGAAACGCTTGGGGAAGGCGGCGACGAGGTGCCGCGCGCCGCGTTCGCCGTGCTGTCCATCCCAAGCTTGCGGGCGGTGGCAAGATCGAGCGTCCAACCGGTAAGCACGCCTTCATCGATGATTGCACGCCTGCGCGTGGGCAGCCCTTCGCCATCGAAAGGGCGCGACCCCGAGATGCGCGGGCGGTGCGGGTCTTCGATGAGCGAGAGTGCGGCGGGCAGGACCTGCTTGCCCAGATGGTCGCGAAGAAACGAGGCGCCTCGCACGATCGACGCGCCGTTGACGGCCATGAGCAGGTGACCGATCAAGGACGCCGCCACACGTTCGTCAAACAGCACCGGGAAACTCCCGGTCGGAGGTTTTCGCGCCCCGGCCCGCGCCGCGGCGCGTTCGCCAGCAATGCGCCCGATCTCTTCCGCGCTGGGCAGGTCGGCCTGGAACAGGCGGCTTTCGCTATTGTAATCGCGCTCCATTTCCGCGCCGGTTCCCGAGATTGCGGCGAGAGAAATCGCCCGGTCGGTGCGGCCGTATCCGCCGGAAAAGCCATTGCTGGCGGCAAGGTGGATCTGTCGCCGACCGTAGCCGGCGGAGGTGGATTGCACCTGCGTCACACCGTCAACCGCCAGTGCTGCTGCCTCGGCGCGGCGGGCATCGTCCTCAAGCTGGGCCGGTGCCGGCTCCGGTGCCGGGTCTTCCAGTTCGAGGCTTTCGAGGTCCCAGCCCTTTGCCAGCTGCGACGGATCGGCAAGCCCGGCCGTGGGGTCTTCCGGCGCTTCGCGTGCCATCGCAACGGCACGTTCGGCCATCGTGGCGATCGTGTCGGCGGAGGTGTCGGAGGCGGAGACGTTGGCCTGTCTGCGGCCTATGAGCACCCTGAGGCCGATGTCGATCCCTTCGGAGCGCTCGGCATGTTCGAGTTTGCCCTTGAGCACGTCGATCGAGAGTGACGTCCCGGAAACCGCGATGGCGTCGGCGGCGTCGGCGCCTGCATCCTTCGCGGCATCCAGAAGTTGCTGGGTCAGGCTTTCGAGTTGATTGGGCATATGAGCTCCTCGTGCTTGCGAGTGAGGTAAACGCCCAAAGGCGATCCCGCAAGTCACGCTGCCACTGGAATGCCCCCGTGCCATGCGGTAGCCATGAAGAAACGGGAGGGATTTGAATGGATATGAACGGCAAAACCGTGGTGATCACCGGGGCGAGCCGCGGGATTGGCGAAAGCGCCGCGCGTGCTTTTGCCGATGCCGGCGCCAACGTGGTTCTCCTCGCCCGCAGCGGCGAGGCGCTCGGCCATATCGCAAACGAGATCGGCGAAACGGCCCTTGCGGTGAGTTGCGATGTCTCTTCATGGAGCCAGGTGAAAACCGCCGTCGACCAGGCGACCCGGCGCTTTGGCACGGTTGACGTGCTGATCAACAATGCCGGCGTGATCGAGCCAATTGCGATGTTGCGCGATTCCGATCCGGCGGGTTGGTCCAAGGCCTTCGATATCAATCTCAAGGGTGTCTATCACGGGATGCGGGCCGTCGTGCCGCTGATGCGGGCGGCTGGCGGGGGCACGGTCCTGACGGTGAGTTCCGGTGCCGCCCACACCGCGCTGGAGGGCTGGAGCCACTACTGCGCATCGAAGGCGGCGGCCCACATGATGACGATGGTGCTTCACAAGGAGGAAGCGCGGGCCGGAATTCGCGCCATCGGCTTGTCGCCGGGGACGGTGGCCACCGAGATGCAGCGCGAGATCAAGGCCTCGGGCGTGGGGCCGGTGGCGGCGTTGGACTGGACCGACCATATCCCGCCGGAATGGCCCGCACGGGCCCTGATGTGGATGTGCACACCCGATGCCGACGCGTTTCTGGGCGGCGAGGTTTCGCTCGGCGATCCCGAGATCCGCAAACGGGTCGGTGTCGGCCCGTGATCCGGCTTGCACGGTCCGGCGGGTTTTGGACGGCGACGATCGACCGACCGGACAAGGCGAATTCACTGACCGGCGAGATGCTCGAAACCTTGGTCGGATTTGCCGAGGCGGCGGCCGGTGAGGCGCGGGTTCTGGTCATCACGGGCGCGGGAAAGGTGTTTTCCGCTGGCGCCGATCTGGATGAAGCGCGCGCGGGACTGGCGACGAGTCCGGTGTGGGAGCGGCTGTCCGGTGCGATCGCGGCAGCACCCTGCCTGACCATCGCGGCCCTCAACGGCACGCTTGCCGGGGGCGCCTTTGGCATGGCCCTCGCCTGCGATCTCCGTGTTGCAGTGCCGGAGGCGAAATTCTTCTACCCGGTGATGCGGCTCGGGTTCCTGCCGCAGCCGTCCGATCCGGGCCGGCTCTCGGCCCTTGTGGGCCCCGCGCGGGCCAAGATGATTCTCATGGCAGGGCAGAAAATCACCGCCGATGAGGCGCTGGCCTGGGGTTTGGTCGATCGCGTTGCACCGGGAGCAGACCTCGCCGGTGTCATCGATGCCCTTGCCGCCGATGCACTCGGGGCAGCCCCGGCACATGTGGCGGCAATCAAGGCGCTGTTGAGCTAACGAGCGCGCCGGTTCCCCGCCGAGCGCGACGAAAACCCCGGCGGCCGCTTTGCCACCCACCGGATGAATTTCGCCAGCCGCGGATGGGCGCGCAGCGCGTCGATCGTGCTGTAGTCGCGCGCCAGATCCGCCTCGCTCAGGCTCGCGTGGATTTCCTTGTGGCAGATGTGGTGGAGCAACACCGTTTCGCCGCCTTTACCGCCCTTCAATCGGGGCACCAGGTGATGGCGGCTTTGCGGAACGCCGGGTGGAATCGCGCGGCCGCAGAGCGGGCAGACCGGATGTGCTCTTGCCATAGCTTTCCCTTGCCATGAACCTGCTTCGATGCGACAGCGTAGGCGGAATTTTCACGCGTGCAACTCGAAGGCAGAAGCGGTTGGAACCGGTGACACATAAGGTCGGGGCGCGGGTCCCGCAGGCTTGGCCCACCGCGCGGCGCTGGGTCACCTCACCGGCCGGGTTGTCGCGATTTGCGTTACTGACATTGTTTTGGCGGGGGTTCTGGCCGACCCACTCGTCCGACACCTCGGGCGCGTTGAAACCGGTCGGTTTCGAATGCCCCCTCGGCGCCGGGGGGCTTGAGATGAAACCGGAGCGGTGCGCGTGACGCAAGCGCTGGTGATCGGGGCCGGCCCGGCGGGGTTGATGGCTGCGGGCGAGCTGGCGCGGGCTGGGCTTGACGTGATTGTTGCCGAGGCGAAACCCACGGTCGGGCGCAAGTTTCTCATGGCCGGGAAATCGGGCCTCAATCTGACAAAGGACGAGCCGCTTGACCGGTTCGAGGCGGCCTACGAGGGAAGCACGGCGGATCTCGTGCGCGCGGCCGTGGCAGAGTTTCGGCCAACCGATGTTGCCGACTGGGCCCGCGCCCTTGGGCAGGATGTGTTTACCGGTTCGTCGGGCCTCGTCTTTCCGCGCGTGATGAAAGCGTCGCCGCTGCTGCGGGCATGGCTTTTGGAGTTGTCGGCCCTCGGCGTCGAGATCCGCACCAAGTGGCGCTGGGCGGGCTTCAGCGATGGCGACAGCTCGTTCGACACGCCCAGCGGGCGCGTGACACTGCGCCCCGGGGTCACGGTTCTTGCCCTTGGGGGCGTGAGTTGGCGGCGGCTCGGATCAGACGGGACATGGGCGCCGATGCTGGCACGCGAAGGTGTGGAGCTTGCGCCTTTCAGGCCGGCGAATGTCGGGCTCGGCGTGACGTGGTCGGCGCACATGGTAAAGCATTTCGGCGCGCCCGTGAAAGCCGTGCGGCTGGCTGCCGGCGCGGTCTCGGTCCGTGGCGAATTCGTCGTGTCGCGGCGCGGTCTGGAGGGCAGCGCGATCTATGCGGTAAGCCGGGCCGTGCGTGAGGGCGAGACGCTGCAGCTCGACCTTTGCCCGGACTGGACGGAAGCTGAGGTCACCAGCCGCATCGCACGGCCGCGCGGCAAGGCGACGGTGGCGGCCCATCTGCGCAAGACCCTTCGGCTCGATCCGGTCCGCCTCGCGCTGCTGATGGAGTTTGGCCGGCCGCTGCCCGAGGGAGGGGCGCTTGCCCGCCTGATCAAGCGCCTGCCGGTGCGGCACGAGGGCCTGCGCCCGCTTGACGAAGCAATCTCGACGGCGGGCGGGGTGACTGCGGCCGCGCTGGACGGCTACATGCTTAGAGCCATGCCGGGTGTTTTCGTCGCGGGCGAAATGCTCGACTGGGAAGCGCCGACGGGCGGCTATCTGCTGACCGGGTGCCTTGCGACGGGGCGGCAGGCCGGACGCGCGGCGGCGGCCTGGTGCACGTCGGTGGGGCCGAACAGGTAGACCGTCAGCGCCGCGCCATATGGGCGAGCCGGATCAGGGCGCGTTCCATCAGGGCTGTCTGGGGCGCCTTGGACGAGGAGCGCAGCTGGAGGTCGGTGTCGATCAGCAACTCCAGCGCCGTTTCGAGCCGATGCGCGCCCCAGGCCTGAGCTTGCCGGATCATCCGGTCACGCACCTTGAAATTCACCGGCGGGCGGGCGCGCGCGATGCCCTTCGCCGGGCCTTCCCGGTCGGAGGCGGCGAGATGCAGGGTGCGGAAGTGCCGGGTCGCGGCGATGCAAAGCGTCACCGGCTGCACGCCCTGCGCCTCGAGACGCGAGAGCAACGGCCCCAATGCGGCGGGATTGCCTTCGGCGGCGGCGTGCAGAACGTCATCCATCTCGGCCTCCGTCGAGGCCGGGGCACAGGCGAGCACGTCGGCGGGAGATACCGGCGTTGGATCGTTGAGCTTGTAAAGCGCGAGCTTCTCGACCGTCTGGCGAAAATCGCCGGGATCAAGCGCCGAGGCCAAGCCGCGAAGATCGGTCATGGCCTCGCGGCTGACTACACCGAGGCCTGCCTTTTGCAACTCGGCTTCGATTTCGGCCGCCGACAGCGGGTCGTCATAGATCGCGGCGGCATAGGCGGATCTGTGGGCCTCGAAGTACTTGCGAAGCGCCGAGCGCGGGGTGAGGCTTGCCGCGGTGACAACCACGGTCGCGTCGCCCGCGGCCCAGTCATCGAGCGCCGGGGTGATGACCTTGGCGAGCGCATCGGTGGCCTCTTCGACAAAGGCGACGCGCGGGCCGGGGAAGAACCCTTGCGCCTTGATCGCATCGCCGAGCAGCGCCGGATCCTTGCGCAAGTCGGAGGCGGGGATGCGGGTGACCCGCATTTCTTCCTCGCCCTGGGGGCCGACGAGACCCGCGATGAGTTCCTGCCTTTTGAGCGCGACGCGCATCGCGTCGGCACCGTAGATCAGCACGCCCGCGAGGCCCGGATCCGGCTTCGCGAAGAAGCGGGGGGCATCGCGCGGCGCGAGCTTCATCAGGCGACCACGTTGACGATGCGGCCGGGCACCACGATGACCTTCTTCGGCGGCTTGCCGTCAAGCGCGCGCTGCACACCGGCGGTGGCCAGCGCGAGGGCTTCGACCTCATCCTTGGGCATGTCCTTGGCCACAGTAATCTCGTCGCGGCGCTTGCCGTTGACCTGGACGGCCAAGGTGACCGTGTCTTCGACCAGCATCGCCGGGTCGGCCTCGGGCCACGGTGCCTTGGCCACCAGCCCCTCGCCGCCAAGATGCGCCCAGATTTCTTCCGCGAGGTGCGGGGTCATCGGGCTCATCAACTGCGCCATGATCTTCATGGCTTGTTTCTTCGCCTCGGCCCCGGCTTTCGACTTCGCCAGGGTGTTGGTGAAGGCATAGAGCCGGGCGATGGACGTGTTGAACAGGAAACCCTCGATGCCCTTGGTCACCGCGTCGATGGTCTTGTGCATCTCGCGCAGAAGCACATCATCGCCCTCGCCTTCGCCCGTGGTCTCGGCAATCTCCACCGCGAGGCGCCAGACGCGGGCGAGGTGCTTGGCGGCGGCCTCGGCGCCGGAGGCGGTCCATTCGACATCGCGTTCCGGCGGGCTGTCGGACATCACGAACCAGCGCGCGGTATCGGCGCCGTAGCGCTCGACGATGTCGACCGGATCGACCACGTTTTTCTTCGACTTCGACATCTTGGCCGAGGGAATCACCTCGACCGGCTCGTCCGTCGCCTTCAGCCGGGCGCCGGTTTCGGTCAGCTCGACTTCCTCGGGATAGTGATAGACCGGCCGACCGTCGGCGTCGCGCGTCTGGTAGATCGCATGTGTCACCATGCCTTGCGTGAACAACGCGTTGAATGGCTCTTTCGACTTCTCCGGCAAATGGCCGGCGATGTGCATCGCGCGGGCGAAGAAGCGGGAGTAGAGCAGGTGCAGGATCGCGTGCTCGATGCCGCCGATATACTGATCGACGTTCATCCAGTAATCGACATCCTCGGGCACGGTGGGCGTGTCGGCATGCGGGTTGGTGAAGCGCGCGTAATACCACGAGGAATCGACGAAAGTGTCCATCGTATCGGTCTCGCGCTGGGCCGGGCCGCCGCATTGGGGGCAGTCGCAGTGGCGCCATGTCAGGTGCCGGTCGAGCGGGTTGCCGGGCACGTCGAAGCTCACGTCATCGGGCAGGCGGACGGGGAGGTTCTCTTTCTTCTCGGCCACCGCACCGCAATTGTCGCAGTGGATCACCGGGATCGGGCATCCCCAGTAGCGCTGCCGCGAGAGCCCCCAGTCGCGCAGGCGGTATTGGGTGACGCCAGTCCCCCAGCCCAGCTCCTCCGCGAAGCGGATCGTGGCCTCGACGGCCTCCTCGCCGGTGTTTTCATCAAGACCGGCGAAGTGGTTGATCCATTTCACCTTTTCCGTCTTCGGCGGCACGAAGGCCTCGTTTTCGACGGGCTTCGGATCGTCGAGCGCGAAGAAGGTGTCGATCACCGGCAGGCCGTATTTGCGGGCGAAATCGAGGTCGCGTTGGTCATGGGCCGGGCAGGCGAAAATCGCTCCGGTGCCGTAATCCATCAAGATGAAATTGGCGATCCAGACGGGCAGCTCCCACTCCGGGTTCAGCGGGTGGCGCACCCGGATGCCGGTGTCATAACCCAGCTTGTCGGCCGTCTCGATCTCTTCCTCGGTGGTGCCGCCCTTGCGGCACTCGTGGATGAAGGCGGCGACGTCGGGGTTGTCCTCCTCGAGCGCCTTGGCAATCGGATGATCGGGCGAGATGCCCACGAAGGATGCGCCCAGAAGCGTGTCGGGCCGGGTGGTGAACACTTCGATCGGCGCGCCGCCATCGGTGCGCTCGAAGCCAAACTTGAGGCCGCGCGATTTGCCGATCCAGTTGGCCTGCATCAGCCGCACCTTCTCGGGCCAGTCCTTCAGCCCATCGAGCGCCTCCAGCAGTTCCTCGGAGAAATCACTGATCTTGAAGAACCATTGCGTCAGCTCGCGCCGCTCCACTTCGGCGCCGGAGCGCCAGCCCTTACCGTCGATCACCTGTTCGTTGGCCAGCACGGTCATGTCCACCGGATCCCAGTTGACCACCGCGTTCTTGCGATAGACGAGGCCCTTTTCCATGAAGTCGATGAACATGGATTGCTGCTGGCCGTAATACTCCGGGTCGCTGGTGGCGAACTCGCGTGTCCAGTCGAGCGACCAGCCCATCGGCTTCATCTGCGCCTTCATGTCGGCGATGTTCTGGTAGGTCCAGTCCTTCGGGTGCCCGCCCGAGGCCATCGCGGCGTTTTCGGCGGGCATGCCAAAGGCGTCCCAGCCCATCGGGTGCAGCACCGAGAAGCCCTTGGCGAGCTTGTAACGCGCCACCACGTCGCCCATCGTGTAGTTGCGCACGTGGCCGATATGGATGCGCCCCGAGGGGTAGGGGAACATCTCGAGCACGTAGTATTTCGGCTTCGCGGGGTCGCGTTTCGCCTCGAAGGTGCCGGCCTCTTCCCAGGCCCTTTGCCATTTCGGCTCGATCTTCGCTGCGTCATAGCGGGACATTGCTCTGGTCCTCTAGGAAATGAAAACGCCGGGCTTGGGCCCGGCGCTTGTGTAGTCTGACGAATCGGTGCGGTCCAGTGCCGGAGATCAGAGGTTGCGATCCTGAATCCGAAGCTGCCGGGCGCGGGCGAGAATCGCGTCCTCGACCTTGTGCGCGGCCTCGGTGGAGACCGGCCCGCTGCGCGATTGCAACGACACCTCGATCGAACGCGCATCGAGCGCCGGGTCGCTCACATAGACGGTGGCCTTGTAGGCGCGCCCGCCGCCCGGCGGGGTGCCGTAGCCGAAGACCATGACGCCGGTAAACGGGTCGGCAGCCTGAAGCGGCAGGAAATTCAGCACGTCGCGCGCCGCATTCCAAAGATATTTGTTCACCTCGACGGTGGTGTTGGGGTCGTTCCGGTCGGTAAACAGATCCCAGATCGTCTCGCGTGCGGGCTGAGCGCGTTCGCGTGCCGGACGTTCGTTGTTGGCCGGCGCGGCTTGCGTGCCGCTGCCGAAAAGGCCGCCGCCTTCGCAACCCGCAAGGCCGATAAGCCCCGCGATGACAAGGACCTTGGCCGTGGTCTGCCCGATGTGCATGAAAAAGCCCCTCTGACCCAAGTTCTCCCCCTAAGTAACCAAGCCAAAAAGCCCGGGCAAGCGTTTTCCCTGCCGCAGCCCCTGGGGGGAGGGCAAAAAGCATGTCCCTATATATGGAGACGGCTTTTGCCGGCTGGCACAGGCGTCAACTGTGGCATTGCTGCACCAGACCCGCGCTCAATGGCGGGGACCGGTTTGGAGCGCTTGCAATGGCCCCGCGAAAGAGGGAGGAAACAGCATACTCAATTCGGATTCCCCTGAATTGAGGTGCACCTTTAGAAAAAAACGAGGGAAACGAAATGAAAAAGATCCTTCTCGCTTCGACGATCCTGGTGGGTTCCGCCGGTGTCGCCGCTGCTGAAAATGCCAACTTCACCTTCTCGGGCGATGCCTACATGGGTGTCGGCTGGTCGACCAACGCTGGCTTCGGCATCGAAGTCACGTCGAGCGCCACCCTGGGTATGAAGATCATGTCCGACGGCGGCCTGGAAGGCGGCGCTTCGGTCAAGGTCAGCGCGCCGGGCATCTCGTTCGGCGACGACAACACCGCCGCCACGTTCGGCACCTACACCAACAGCGGGATGAGCGTCTCCGACTCGAGCGTCTACATCTCGGGTGACTGGGGCAAACTCACCGTCGCCTATGACGCTGATGGCAACGGCATCGCGATGGTTCCGGTCAATACGACCGACATCTGGGACGTGCGCGGCGCGGCTGCCCAGAACGCGGCCAACGACTGGGACATCAATCTCACCTACTCGAACACCTGGGGTGATTTCTCCTTTGAGGCCTACTACACCTTCGCTCCGAACGTTCCGGCCCCGATCGTCGCTGGCGCTCCGGGCGGCCTGACCGACACCGCCGTGGGCACCTCGACCTCGACCAACGGCGACTTCGGCGCCATGGTGACCTACGCGTTCGCTGACTACAAAGTCTACCTCGACTACGACTTCGATCGCTCGGACCCGTCGCACAACATCGGCGTCGGCGGTAGCGCGACGTTCTCCGGCTTCACCGCTGGCGTGGACTTCGACTGGGCTTCCGACACCGGCGTGATCGGCGTTGGCGTCAACGGTTCGTACACCACCGGCGCGATCACCGTGGGTGCCTTCGCGACGAACGAGCGCATCGGGACCCCGTGGGACTTCGGTGCCAACGGCGCATACGATCTCGGCGGCGGCATGAAGGTCGTCGGCGAAGTCAAGTGGGACGGCGACACCGGCCGCGCCCTCGCCACCGGCGGCGTTTCGCTCGCCTTCTGATCCCACTCGGGATAGAAATCAGGGAAGAGCGGGCTTCGGCCCGCTCTTTTCTTTTTTGACCGTCTGTGGTCTTTCGGGGCGAAACCTTGGAGGACCGCCATGCCCCTTGCCGACGTTCTGGACCGGATTCGCGCCGAGGAGGCCCGGGTGGGCCGCGAGCCGGGGTCGACGAAACTCATCGCCGTGTCGAAGGTGCAGCCAATCGAGCGGGTGATTGCCGTGCTTGAGCAGGGGCACCGGCTGTTTGGCGAAAACAAGGTGCAGGAAGCCGCCGGCAAATGGCCGGATCTGCGCGCGCGCTTCCCGGATGTTGAGCTTCACCTGATCGGCCCGTTGCAGACCAACAAGGCCCGCCAGGCGATGCAGCTCTTCGACGCGATCGAAACGCTTGACCGCCCCAAGCTCGCGCGCACGATTGCGCG
>JANTFS010000009.1 GCA_024763335.1 Paracoccaceae bacterium
GTGCTCGGCATCGCGGTGGGGGCGCTGATCCATGGCTATGTGCCGGAGGCGACGATGCTGCGGATCATGGGCGGCGAGGCCTGGTGGTCGGTGCCCGCTGCCGTGGCCGTGGGCGTTCCGATGTATACCAATGCCGCCGGCGTGATCCCGATTGTCGAGGCGCTCCTCGGCAAGGGCGCCGCGCTTGGCACGACGCTGGCCTTCATGATGTCGGTGATCGCGCTGTCGCTGCCGGAGATGATCATTCTCAAGCAGGTGCTCACCTATCGCCTGATCGCGATCTTCATCGCCGTTGTCGCCGCGGGCATCCTCGCGACCGGCTTTCTGTTCAACGCTATCCTGTGAAGGAAACCCCATGAAACACGTCAAGGTCTACGGCCCCGGCTGCACCCGTTGCGAAACCACCGCGCAGATGGTCAGAGATGCCGCCGCACGGCTTGGGCTCGAGGTCGAGGTCGAGAAGGTGACCGACCCAAAATCCATCGCCATGGCAGGGGTCATGTCGACGCCGGGGATCGCCATCGACGGAAAGCTGGTGCATGCCGGCGGGCTGCCTGACGAAACCAGGCTCGATGGCTGGCTCCGCGCCTGAGATGGCGCCGCACCCGGTCTCGTTCGATGATGTCCGGCGGGCGGCGGGGGCGCTCGCGGGCGTCACGATCCGCACGCCGGTGCTGGAAAACCCGGATGTGAACGCCCGGCTCGGGGGGCGCCTGCTGCTCAAGGCCGAGAGCCTTCAGCGCACCGGGGCGTTCAAGATCCGCGGGGCCTATCACCGGATGCTCCATCTGAGCCCGGACGAGCTTGCCCGTGGCGCGGTAACCTATTCCTCCGGCAACCATGCGCTCGGTTTGGCGCGGGCGGCGCAGATCCTGGGCTCCTCCGCGCTGATCGTGATGCCGTCCGATGTGCCGCAGGCCAAGATGGCGGCGGTGCGGGCGATGGGCGCCGGGATCGAAACCTTTGATCGTGACACCGAGGACAGCGCCGAGATCGTGGCCCGGGTGGTGCGCGAGACCGGCCGGGTCGAAGTGCCGCCAAGCGCGCATCCTGAGGTTCTGGCCGGGGCCGGAACGGTGGCGCTGGAACTCATCGAGGATGCCGGGGCGGCGATGGACGCGGTGCTGGTGCCCTGTGGCGGCGGCGGGCTGACGGCGGCGACGGCAGTCGTGACGGCCGAGGCATCGCCATCGACGCAGGTCTATGCTGCGGAGCCGGAGCTGTTCGACGACACCCGCCGATCGCTCGAGGCAGGGCGCCGGGTGGGCAACCCGAAGGGCCGGCGCACGATTTGCGATGCGATCATGACGCCGATCCCGAATGAGGTGACCTTCCCGATCAACCTCGATCTCCTGGCCGGCGCGGTGACTGCCGACGATGAGGAGGTGCGCGAGGCGATGCGCTTTGCCTTCACGCATTTCCATATCGTGACCGAGCCGGGCGCCGTGGTCGGGCTGGCGGCGATCCTTGCCGGGCGGGTGCCGATCGAGGGCCGCACGATTGCCACCGTGATCACCGGCGGCAACATCGACGCCGCGCGCTTCGCGCGGCTTTTGGCGCCATAACGCAAAGGGGCAGGCATGGCCGAGTTCGACTTCGATGAAGAGATTGATCGCCGCGAGGTTCCGGCGCTGAAGGTCCACCGTATCGTGCTGGGTGAAGACGGGATGGAGCTGTTCGCCGGCGGCGTCGCCGACATGGATTTCCGCGCCCCGCCTTGTGTGCTCGACGCCATCGGCAGGCGCGCCGCGCACGGTGTCTTCGGTTATGAAACCGTGCCGGACGGGCTCATGCCGGCGCTGACCGACTGGTTGCGCAGCCGGCACGGCTGGGTCGTGGATCCGGCGCATATTCTGCGCGCGCCCAACGTGCTCAACAGTTTGGCGATGGCGGCCAACCTTTTCACCGAGCCGGGCGAAGGGATCATCGTGCAGCCACCGGTGTTTTTCGACTTTGCCGACATCATCGCCGAAAACGGCCGGCGCATGGTGGAAAACCCGCTCGTCCTGCGCGATGGCCGCTACGAGATGGATTTCGACGGGCTGGAACGGGCGGCTGCCGATCCGGACACGAAGATGATTTTCCTGTGCAATCCGCACAATCCTGTCGGCCGGGTCTGGCGCCGCGACGAACTGCTGCGACTGGGCGAAATTTGCCGTGCGCATGGCGTTCTGGTCGTGTCGGATGAAATCCATGGCGACATCACCTTCCCCGGGCATGACTATACGCCCTTCGCCTCGCTGTCCGAAACAGAGGCGCAAAACAGCATCACCTGCCTGTCTCCGGCCAAGAGCTTCAACATCGCCGCTTGTTCGTCGGCCTTCACGGTTGTGCCCGACCCCGGCCGGCGCCGCGCCTTTCAGGCCGAAAACAGCCGCCTGACCGTCAACAAGAACAATGCCTTTGCCTCGGTTGCGATGGAGGCCGCGTGGCGCGAGGGCGGGCCCTGGCTCGATGCTGCGCTGGGCTATATCGCCGGCAATCTCGCCGAGCTCCACGCCCGGCTCGCCGGGATCCCCGGGGTCACGCTGATCGAGCCGGAGGGCACCTTCCTGGCGTGGCTCGATTTTCGCAAGCTCGGCTTCACCCCCGACGATTTGACCTCCTTCCTGCGCCACGAGGCCGGCTGGGCGATCACCCGCGGCATTGCCTTCGGCCCCGAGGGCGCCGGCTTTGGCCGGCTCAACATCGCCTGCACCCGAGCCCGCCTCGCGCGCGCCCTCGACGGGCTGGAAAAGGCGGTCATCCACCATCGCAGCCAGAGGAACGACGCATGAGCGACACGCCCCAGATCTCGGAGCAGCATTTCCGCCAGATTGACGAAGACCGCCTGTTTCCCCGGGACCGGGCCGCGCATGCGCCGCGGATCCTCCTTCTCTACGGCTCGCTGCGCGCGCGCTCGTTCAGCCGGCTGATGACGGAAGAGGCGGCGCGGGTGCTGGAGCGGATGGGGGCGGAGACCAGAACGTTCAACCCGTCCGGACTGCCATTGACCGACGATGCCGAGGCCGATCACCCCAAGGTCGGCGAGTTGCGTGATCTGGTGAGCTGGAGCGAGGGCATGGTCTGGTGCTCGCCCGAGCGCCATGGCGCGATGACCGGGATCATGAAATCGCAGATCGACTGGATCCCGCTGTCGCTGGGCGCGATCCGGCCGACACAGGGCAAGACCCTCGCGGTGATGCAGGTGAACGGCGGGTCGCAAAGCTTCAACACGGTCAACCAGCTGCGTATCCTCGGCCGCTGGATGCGCTGTCTGACGATCCCCAACCAGTCTTCGGTGCCCAAGGCGTTTCTGGAATTCGGCGACGACGACCGGATGAAGCCCTCGCCCTATTACGATCGGATGGTTGACGTCATGGAGGAACTGGTGAAGTTCACCCTGTTGACGCGGGACCGGGCCGACTACCTCGTGGATCGCTACAGCGAACGCAAGGAGAGCGGCGAAGACCTCATCAGGCGGGTCAATCAGGCGGCGCTCTGAGCCGGGGGTGGCGCGGGCCGGGTCGGGGCCTGACAAGGCGCGTTCTGCCGGGTGTCATCGGCTCGCGGTCAGGCCAGCGAGGCGGGCAACCCGGGGGGCGTTTGTCTTCGCCGCGTGCCGCAAAATTGGTGGCGCCCTGCGTCAGTCAGCAGAAAACTGCCGCATTTTTCGGCTTTTTGAGCTGGCCCGGTCGGACCGGATGGTGTTTCCCATCGATGATGCATTACGCTTTCAGGAATGGAGCACGAGGGGATTTTCGACGAAATGTGGGGCCGCGACGGTGTGTTGCGCGAGCCCTACGCACGGTTCAACGCCTGGTTCGAGGGCGAGGACCCCAAGCGTCTGCGCGCCAAGCAACGCGAGGCCGAAGAGCTGTTTCGCCTCACCGGCATCACCTTCAATGTCTACGGCCGCGCCGAGGCCGAAGAGCGGCTGATCCCTTTCGACATCATTCCCCGGATCATCTCGGCGCAGGAATGGCAGAAGCTCTCGCGCGGCATCGACCAGCGGGTGCGCGCGATCAACGCCTTCCTGCATGACATCTATCACCGCCAGGAGATCATCAAGGCCGGCCGCATTCCCGAGCGGCTGATCTCCGGCAACGAGGCGTTCCTGCCGCAGATGATAGGGGTGTCGCCGCCCGGCGGTGTCTATACCCATATCGTCGGGATCGATCTGGTGCGCACGGGACCGGAAGAATTCCTCGTTCTCGAAGACAACGCCCGCACACCCTCCGGTGTCAGCTACATGCTGGAAAACCGCGAGACGATGCTGCAGATGTTCCCTGAGCTTTTTTCGCACAACCATGTGCAGCCGGTTCAGAACTACCCGCGCGATCTGCTGCGGTCGCTCATGGCCTGCGCGCCGCAGACGGCGTCGGGCAAGCCCACCGTCGCGGTGCTGACGCCGGGGATCTACAACTCGGCTTATTTCGAACATGCCTTCCTCGCCGACCAGATGGGTGTGGAACTTGTCGAGGGAACAGACCTGCGGGTGGTAGACGGCCGCGTGGCGATGCGCACCACCCGAGGCTACAAGCCGATCGACGTGCTCTATCGCCGGGTCGATGACGACTTTCTCGATCCGCTCAATTTCAACCCGGACAGCCGGCTCGGCGTGCCCGGGATCATGGATGTCTACCGCGCTGGCGGCATCACCATCGCCAACGCCCCTGGCACCGGGATTGCCGATGACAAGGCGATCTACTCCTACATGCCCGACATCGTCGAATTCTATACCGGCGAGCCGCCGATCCTGAAGAACGTGCCAACGTGGCGGTGCTCGGAGCCGGAGGCGCTGGCCTACGTGCTCGACCACCTCGATGAGCTGGTGGTCAAGGAGGTGCATGGGTCGGGCGGCTATGGCATGCTGATCGGTCCGACGGCGACAAAACGCGATCTCGCGGCGTTCCGAAAGAAGCTAAAGGCGCGTCCCGGCAACTACATCGCCCAGCCGACGCTCTCGCTGTCGACGGTCCCGATCTTCTCGCGCACCGGGCTGGCGCCCCGCCATGTCGATCTGCGGCCCTTCGTTTTGGTGAGCCCCGACGGGATCAGCACCACCCCGGGCGGGCTGACCCGGGTGGCGCTCAAGAAGGGATCGCTGGTGGTCAACTCGTCGCAGGGTGGTGGGACGAAAGACACCTGGGTGCTCGAGGAATGATGCGATGACGGCTCTGCGCGCATGTCCCCCGGCAGCTGGAACGGCCCGTCCAAGGCAACATGGAGGCGGTGATGCTCGGTAAGACCGCCAACGGCCTGTTCTGGATGTATCGCTACCTCGAACGCGCCGAGAACACGGCGCGGCTGATCGAGACAGGTCAGCGGATCGCGCTCACCCGGTTGCATGATTCGGATGCGGAATGGCGGTCGATCCTGCAATCCGCTGCCGTCTGCGAGGGCTACGACGCGGTGCATGACAGCGTGACAAAGGAAGCCGCGATCGACTGGATGCTGCGGTCGAGAGACAATCCCTCGTCGGTGATGTCCTCGGTTGCGGCCGCGCGGCAGAACGCGCGTGTCGTGCGCACCGCGCTGACCCACGAGGTCTGGGAGGCGATGAACGGCACCTACATGCGGGTGAAGGATCGGCTCGCGCGCAAGGTCAGTGAACGCGATCTGCCGTCGGCCCTCGGCGCGATCCGCCAGCGCACGGCCTTCGTGCGCGGGGCGACCCACGGCACGATGCTGCGCAACGACATTTTCAACTTTTCCCGGATCGGCACCTTCCTCGAACGCGCCGACAACACCGCCCGGATCCTCGATGTGAAATACTACGTGCTGCTGCCCTCGGTGATGGCCGTGGGCTCGGCCGTCGACAACGTGCAGTGGGAAACCATCCTTCGCTCGGTTTCGGCCCGCGGCGGGTTCCGGATGGAATACGGCAGCTCTATCGATCCGCGCGATATCGCCCGGTTCCTGATCCTCGACAAGCGGATGCCGCGAAGCCTGGCCTTCGGCGTGGCGGCGATCCGGAAAAACCTCAATCACCTCGTCGCCGATTATGGCAGCAGGCCGCCCTCGTTCGGCATGGCCGATCACATCGAGCGCAGCTATCTTTCCTACGATATCGATGCCATTTTCGATTACGGGCTGCACGAATTCATCCAGAAGGTCCTGTCGCTGGTCGAGGAGCTGGGGCGGCAGATCGAGATCGACTACCGGTTCTATGAGTGAGTCATGCGCCTGAAAATCCGACACCGCACCCGCTACGTTTTCGATCATCCGGTCAGCTACGGGTTGCAGCAGATCAGGAAGACGCCGAAATCCACGCACCAGCAGGTCGTCTATGACTGGACGACGCGGGTGGCGGGGGGGCGAAAGGAACTCAGTTTCGAGGACCACCACAACAATATCGTCGAACTGCTCAGTTTCGAAAGGGACGCAACAGAGCTGGTGGTGACATCCGCCGGCGAAGTCGAGCTCAGCAATACGAACGGGGTCGTCGGCCGCCATATCGGACCGGCCCCGCTTTGGCTCTACCGCCAGGTCTCGGCGCGCACCAGGCCCGGACCGGCCGTGCGGGCCCTGACCCGTGCGGCCGAGGGCCCGAGCGATATTGAGCGGCTGCACGCCTTGATGAAACTGGTGTCGGGCGCGGTGGCCTACGAGGTCGGAACTTCGCATTCTGACTGGGGCGCCGAGGAGGCACTCACGCAGGCGCGCGGCGTCTGCCAGGATCACGCGCATGTCTTCATCGCATGCGCCCGCGAGATGGGGTTCCCGTCGCGCTATGTCTCGGGCTACCTGATGCTGGATGACCGCGTCGAACAGGACGCGATGCACGCCTGGGCCGAGGCCCATGTCGATGGCCTGGGGTGGATCGGGTTCGATCCGTCAAACGGCATTTCGCCCGACGAGCGCTATGTTCGCGTTGCAACGGGGCTGGACTACGCCGATGCCGCTCCTGTAATCGGAATGCGGGTCGGTGGCACGGGCGAAGCGCTCGATGTCGAGATCGAAGTCGCGCAGCAATAGGATCGGCAGGGATGACGTATTGTGTGGGCATGATGCTGGAGCGCGGGCTCGTGTTCATGTCGGATACACGCACCAACGCCGGTGTCGACAACATCTCGACCTTTCGCAAAATGGTCAGCTGGGAAGAGCCCGGCGAGCGGGTGCTCACATTGTTGTCGGCGGGCAATCTCGCGACCACGCAGGCGGTTGTATCGCTGCTCGACGAGCGCACCAAGGCGGCCGGCGAGCGTGAGCCGTCGATCCTCGCGGTGCCGTCGATGTTTCAGGCCGCGCGGATGGTGGCAGAGATCTTGCGCGAGGTGATCGATCGCCACGCGGATGTCGGCCACCGCGCTGACAGTTCCTTCAACGCCACCCTCATCCTTGGTGGCCAGATCAAGGGGTCGGAGCCGCGGCTCTTCCTGATCTACCCCGAGGGGAATTTCATCGAAAGCGGTGTGGATACCCCGTTTTTCCAGATTGGCGAGACGAAATATGGCCGCCCGATCCTTGTGCGGGCCTACGATGCCGCGATGAGTTTCGAAGATGCCATCAAGCTGTTGCTGGTCAGTTTCGATTCGACCGTGAAGGCGAACCTTTCGGTGGGTGCGCCGTTCGATATCCAGGTGATCGAGACCGACGCGCTCCGCCTTGGGCACGGGCAACGGATCGAGGCCGATGATCCTTACTACCAAGCCGTGTCCCAAGGCTGGGGCGAGGCGTTGAAACAGGCGCTCGACAGCCTGCCGGCGTTCAGCTGGTCGTCAGACCGTTGACTGGCGGGCCGGGCGCTGGCCGCGGCGCGTGAGGCGGCCGTAACCGCCTCACGCGGTTTGTATCAGGCGCGCTGGGCGAATACCGGCGCTTTGACCGCGAGCCCGTAGGGGCGGGCAAGGGCGAGGAAGGCGTCATAGCTTTCCCGGACAGAGGCAAAATCGGCATTGGAGGCGGCGTTTTCGTCCATCACCTCGGCAACCGCCGTCTTCAGCGCGGCAATCACTTCGTCGGGGAAGGTTCGGAACTCCGCCCCGGCGTCCTTGAGCTGCTGCATCGCCACGGCGTTGAAATACTCGAATTGCGAGAGCGTCTCGGTCGCCGATGCTTCGGCGGCGTTGGCGATGATCGCCTGCAAGTTCGCCGGCAGGCTGTCCCAGGCGTCCTTGTTGACGACCACCTCGAGCCCGGCGGAGGGTTCGTGGAACGCGGGCGTGTAGCAATAGCTGGCCACCTTCTGCAGGCCGAAGGCCTGATCGAGCATCGGGCCGACCCATTCGGCGGCGTCGATTGCGCCGGACTGGAAGGCGGGGAAGATTTCCTGCGGCGGCAGGAGAACGGCATTCACCCCGACCTTGCGCATCGCCTCGCCGCCGAGGCCCGCGATCCGCATGTTGAGACCCTCGAGATCGGCAAGCCCCTCGATCGGAGACTTGAACCAACCAGCCGCCTGCACGCCCGAGTTGCCGGAGTAGAACGGCACCAGCCCGCGCTGGGCGTAAAGGTCGTTCCACAGCTCCTGCCCGCCACCGTAGCGCAGCCAGCCGGTGGTTTCCGGGGCGGTGAGGCCGAAGGGCACGGCGGAGAAGAAATGCACCGCCGAGTTCTTCGACGCGGCGTAGTAAGGGGTGGAATGGCCGATTTCAGCGGTGCCTTGTTCAACCGCATCCTCGACGCCGAAGGGCGGCACCAGTTCGCCGGCCGAGAACACCTTGAAGGTCAGTTGACCGTCCGACATGTCGGCAACGCGCTGGGCGAAGGTGGTGGCGTTGGTGCCGACGCCCGGGGCCTTCGCCGGGAACGAGGTCGGCATTTTCCACTCGATCTTGCCCTGCGCCACGGCAGGTGCCGCGAGCGCGGCGGCAGGAGCGGCAATGGCCCCGGTTTTCAGAAAGTCACGACGTTTCATGTTGTCCTCCAGTTGTCGGCGCGCGTCCGGATCATCGGAACAGGACGCTGGGAAGCCATGTCGCCAGAGCAGGGAACATGGCAATGATGGCGATGGCCACGATCTGAATCATCACGAACGGCACAATAGCGCGATAGATATCGACGGTGGTGAGGTTCTTTGGCGCAACCGAGCGGAAATAGAACAGTGCGAAGCCGAACGGCGGGGTGAGAAACGAGGTTTGCAGGTTCATCGCGATCAGAACCGCAAACCAGACCGGGTTGATGTCGGCCTGCAGGATTACCGGACCGATGATCGGGATCACGATGAAGATGATCTCGACGAACTCGAGGATGAACCCGAGCAGGAACACCACGAGCATCGTCATCGCCAACATGCCCCAAGCGCCGCCGGGCACGTTCTGCATGACGTCGGCAATGATCTCATCTCCGCCGAAGCCGCGAAACACGAGCGAGAGAATGCTGGCGGCGATCACGATGCCGAAGATCATGCCTGAAACCATCAGGGTTTCGCTGACAGCCGGGATCATCGTGCCGGATCGCACGAGCGCGCCGGCCGCGATGGCGAGCCCGGCGAGCAGCAGGGCCACCAGCGCGGCGATCAGCATTGTCGTGGGGGTGAACGACAGCTGTCCGCCCGAGAAGTCAACATGAATGAGCCCCGCCATTCTGGCCGCCAGCAGGCCGATTGCGAGGAGGGCGGTTGCCTGAGCGAGATGGCGCAGGCGGGGCGAGAGCTGGGCGGCCGCGATCAGGATGGAGCCGGCCACGCCGACACCGGCGGCCTCGGTCGGCGTGGCAAGCCCCATCAGGATCGAGCCCAGCACCGAGATGATCAGCGCCAGTGTCGGCAAGATCCCCGCGAGGGTCTCCGCGAGCGAGACGCGGGGGCCGGCGGCGGCCGCAACAGGCGCGGCGGACCCGGCGCGAAGGCGCCAGACCACGTAGGCCGAATAGAGCGCCACCAGAAGGAGGCCGGGAAGCATCGCACCGGCGAAAAGGTCGCCCACCGTCACCGGGTCGGGCGCGAAATTGCCCACGGCCTGCTGCGCCTCGATATAGGCGTTCGACACCTGGTCGCCGAGCAGGATCAGGATGATCGAGGGCGGGATGATCTGGCCGAGCGTGCCGCAGGCGCAGATCAGGCCGGCGGAGCTTCGCTTGTCGATCCCCGCGCCGAGCAGGGTGGGCAGGCTGATCGTGCCGAGCATCACGATGGTGGCGCCGATAATGCCCGTCGAGGCGGCGATGAGCGCACTGACGAAGATCACAGCGAGCGCCAGTCCGGTTGGCGTGCCGCCAAACAGCCGGTTGATGTCGGTCAGCATCCGCTCGGCCTGTTTCGAGCGGTCGAGCAGAACGCCGACCAGAACGAACAGCGGCACCGCCAGCAGGAGGCGGTTCTCCATGATGCCGAAGACGCGTTGCGGAACCGCCTGAAAATAGACCAGGTCGAAATGCCCCGAAAAGCTGGCGATGATCGCGATGACCGTGGGCACGCCGGCAATCGCCAGCATCACCGGCAGCCCCGAAAGGATCGCCGCGAGCAGGCCGATTGTCATCGCCACGATCCAGAGGAGCTCAGTGATCATCGACCGCCTCCGCCTTGCGCCCGCTGGACAGAAGATCGAGCACGGCGAGAACGATCACCAGTGCACACATCACCACCAGCGTGGACTTGACCAGGAACAGCCCGCCGAGACCGCCCGTCTCGCGCGACCCTTCGAGGATGGCCCAGGATTGGGAGACGAGGGGGATCGCGTTGTAAAGGAGCAGCCCGAACACCGGCAGCGTGAACAGGACATGGCCCGCGCTGTCGATCCGGCGGTTGCGCCGCGCCGACCAGCCGCTGCGCAGGATGTCGACGCGCACGTGGCGATCATGGCGCATGGCAAGCGGAATGGTGAGAACGACGAGGCTTGAGAAGGTGTAGGTCACCAGGTCCTGAAGCTCGAGAAATCCGACGCCCATGACATAGCGCATCAGCACGACGACAACCTGCGTGGCGAACATCACCACCAGCAGCCCGATCGAAACCGTGAGCGTCGACCGATAGATCAGGTCCGCCAACTTCTCCACCCGGCTCGTCCCCCGCTTGCCACGACACCCCGCCCGTTTGCGGACGGTCCGCTCAGCCCGAGTGATCGGCCAGAACGGCGGCGCGATCAACCGCAATCATGCCAAAGAGCGGTTGCGGCGGTGCTAGGGGGCGCGACGGCCGGTGGAAAGCGCAAAATCGCGGCGCCAGACAGGGTCGGGCGCCGCGATGGCTGAAAGGGCACAGGCCTTGGCGGCCCGCGCCGGGCATTTTGCCGGGGGATCAGGCCAGATCGAAGCGATCCGCGTCCATCACCTTGGTCCAGGCGGCGACGAAGTCATTGACGAACTTCTCCTGCGCGTCGTCCTGGGCATAGATCTCGGCCAGCGCCCGCAGCTGGGCGTTCGAGCCGAACACGAGGTCGACCCGTGTCGCCGTCCATTTCTCATCGCCGGTGGCACGGTCACGGCCCTCGAAGACCTGCTCGTCCTCGTCGACGGGGCTCCACTTGGTCGACATGTCGGTCAGGTTGACGAAGAAGTCATTGGTGAGTTGACCGAGCCGGTCGGTGAAAACGCCATGCGCCGAACCGCCGAAGTTGTTGCCAAGCACCCGGAGCCCGCCGACGAGCACCGTCATCTCAGGGGCGGACAGCGTCAGGAGCTGGGCCTTGTCCACAAGCATTTCCTCCGCCGAGATGGTGAAGATCGTGCGGGAATAATTGCGGAACCCGTCGGCCTCTGGCTTGAGCACCTCGAAGCTTTCGACATCGGTCATCTCCTCGGTGGCGTCGCCCCGGCCGGTCGACACCGGGACGGTGGCCTCGAAGCCCGCGTCGGCCGCGGCCTTCTCGACCGCCGCCGCGCCGCCAAGCACGATCAGATCGGCCATCGACACCGAACCATGGGCCTTCTGGATGCCTTCGAGCACGCCGAGCACCTTGGCAAGCTGATCGGGATTGTTCACGTCCCAATCTTTCTGCGGCGCCAGCCGGATGCGCGCGCCGTTGGCCCCGCCGCGCTTGTCGGAGCCGCGGAAGGTCGAGGCCGAGGCCCAGGCCGTCTGCACCAGCTCGGGCACGGTGAGCCCGGAGGCAAGGATTTTCGCCTTGAGATCGGCCACATCCGCCTGCGAAAGCGGCGTGCCGGACGGGATCGGGTCTTGCCAGATCAGGTCTTCCGCGGGCACTTCCTTGCCCAAATAACGGCTCTTCGGCCCCATGTCGCGGTGGGTCAGCTTGAACCACGCGCGGGCATAGGCATCGGCGAACTCCTCGGGGTTTTCGAGGTAGCGCTTGGCGATCGGCCCGTAGATCGGATCGTAGCGCATCGACAGATCCGCCGTTGTCATGGCCGGCGGGTGTGTCTTGTCGGGGTCGAACGCGTCGACGACCATGTCTTCCGGCTCGACATCCTGCGCGATCCAGATATTGGCGCCGGCCGGCGTCTTGCCGAGCTTCCACTCGTATTTGAACAACACCTTGAGATAGCCCATGTCCCATGTCGTCGGATTCGGCTTCCACGCGCCTTCGAGACCGGAGGTGATGGTGTCTTCCGAATGACCCTTGCCATGGGTCGAGATCCAGCCAAAGCCCATCTCCTGAAGCGGGGCGGCCTCGGGTTCGGGGCCCACAGCATCGGCCGGGCCGTTGCCATGCATCTTGCCAAACGTGTGCCCGCCGGCCGTGAGGGCGACGGTCTCCGCGTCATCCATCGCCATGCGGGCGAAGGTCTCACGCACGTCGCGCCCGGAGGCCTCGATATCGGGGTTGCCGTCGGGGCCTTCCGGGTTGACGTAGATCAGCCCCATCTGCACCGCGGCGAGCGGGTTTTCCAGCTCGTGGTCGCCGCTGTAGCGGCTGCCGTCGGCGTCGGAGGTGGCCAGCCATTCGCTCTCGGCACCCCAGTAGATGTCTTCTTCGGGCGAATAGATGTCCTCGCGCCCGCCGCCGAAACCGAAGGTGGTAAAGCCCATCGATTCCATCGCGACGTTGCCCGCGAGAATATACAGATCGGCCCAGGACAGGCTGTTGCCGTATTTCTTCTTGATCGGCCAGAGCAGCCGGCGGGCCTTGTCGAGATTGCCGTTGTCGGGCCAGGAATTGAGCGGGGCGAAGCGCTGGTTGCCGGTTGCGGCGCCGCCCCGGCCATCGCCGGTCCGGTAGGTGCCGGCGGCATGCCATGCCATGCGGATGAACAGCCCGCCGTAATGGCCGTAATCGGCTGGCCACCAATCCTGGCTGTCGGTCATCAGCGCGGTGAGATCGGCCTTGACGGCATCAAGGTCGAGCGCCTTGAACGCCTCGGCATAGGTGAAGTCATGCCCGAAGGGGCTTTCGCGCACGGTGTGCTGGTGCAGCACGCGAAGGTTCAGCTGGTTTGGCCACCAGTCGTCGTTGCCGCGCTGGCTGAAATTCGTGGTCCCATGCGCAACCGGGCAGCCGGTGGTTGTCTTGGGGTTGGATCCGTCCATGGTGGTCTCCCTTTCAAGCGGCTTCGGGCGAAGCGAGATCGCGGGGCCGCGAAGCGCAGTCAGATGTCACGGCGATACATCGCCCGGGCCCCATGCCGCGTGGTGCGCAGCCGTGTGGAGCCCAAGGGCTGATATCCTCCTCGCCGGTGGGAGAAGGTTAGCAAATCAACACCATTCGAAGAAGTTGAGAATTATGATTGTTTTAATAGGAATATCCTATCAGATCACCCTGAGGTCAGGTTCGGGAAGTGGTCCAGCGCCTCGGGATTGTCGAGCGCGCCAACGTTCTTGACCTGCCGCCCATGCACCACGTCCTTCACCGCGAGTTCGGAGATCTTGCCAGATTTCGTGCGTGGGATATCAGGCACTTCGAGGATTTCCGCCGGCACATGACGGGGCGAGGAGCCGGCGCGGATGGCGGCCTTCACGCGGGCCTTCAGCGCGTCGGTCAACGCCGCACCGGCCGCCATGGCGACGAAGAGCACCACCCGCTGATCGCCGTCCACCTCATGTCCGATCACCACCGATTCGCGGATTTCGGGGAATTTCTCGACCTCGGCATAGATCTCGGCGGTGCCAATGCGCACGCCGCCGGGGTTGAGCGTGGCATCTGAGCGGCCATGGATGATGAAGCCGCCATGCTCGGTGCGTTCGGCGTAGTCGCCCTGACACCAGACACCGGGGAAGAGGTCGAAATAGGCCTTGTGGTAACGGCTGCCGTCGTCGCCCCAGAAACCGAGCGGCATCGAGGGGAAGGCCTTGGTGCAGACCAGCTCACCTTTCTCGCCGGGCTTTGCGGGGGTGTCGGGCGCCGTCCACACATCGGCGGCCATGGCGAAGCCCGCGCCCTGGATCTCGCCCGACCAGACCGGCGCGGTCGGGTCGCCCAACACGAAGCACGAGACGATGTCGGTGCCACCCGAGATCGAGGCGAGGTGCACATCGGGCTTCACCTCGCGGTAGACGTATTCGAACCCGTGTTCGAGCAATGGCGAGCCGGTGGAGAAGATCGCGCGCAGCGCGGTCAGGTCATGGCCAGCGCGGGGCGCAAGGCCGCTCTTGCGCAGGCTGTCGAGATATTTCGCGGAGGTGCCGAAATGGGTGAAGCGCTCGGCCTCGGCATAATCCCACAGCGCTTCTGGGCCGGGGGCGAAGGGCGAGCCGTCATACAGCATGACCGTGGCGCCGCGCGCGGGGGCTGAGACCAGCCAGTTCCACATCATCCAGCCCAACGTGGTGAAATAGAACACCCGGTCGCCCGGTTTGATGTCGCCATGCAGGGCCAGCTCTTTGACATGTTGCAAAAGCACGCCGCCGTTGCGGTGCACGATGCATTTCGGCGCGCCGGTGGTGCCGGAGGAAAACAGGATATAGAGCGGGTGGTCGAAGGGCATCCGAGTGAAGGCAAGCTCAGCGGGCTCGAACGGCGCCTCGAAGGCATCGAAGCTGATAGCGCCCGCAAGCCCGGCGGCCACGCTTTCGGCCTGACCGAGATAGTCGATCACCACCATCCGCGTGACACTTGGCAACCCGGGCTGGATTTCGGCGAGCTTGGAGGCGACCTCGATGCGCTTGCCGTTGTACCAGTAGCCGTCGGTGGTGAAGAGCACCTTGGGCTCGATCTGGGCAAACCGGTCGAGCACGGCGCGGGTGCCGAAATCGGGCGAGGCCGACGACCACGTGGCGCCGAGCGAGGTGACTGCGAGCATCGCCGCGATGCTTTCGGGGCGGTTCGGTAGAAGCCCGGCCACCCGGTCGCCCGGGCCGACGCCGGCCGCCGCCAGCGCCTGTTGCAGCTTCGAGACATGCGCCTCCAACTCGGCCCAGCTCCAGCGCATCGCCGCCTTGTCCTCGCCGCGGAACACGATCGCCTCCGCGCCCGGATCGCCCGGCCGTTCCATCCGCAGGAGGTTCTCGGCGAAGTTCAGCTTGGCACCCGGAAAGAAACGCTCGCCCAGCATTCCGTCCCCGGCGAGATAGGGAGCCGGGCCCTTTTCGCCGATCACGCCATAAAAATCCCAGATCGCCGACCAGAAGGCCTCGCGCTCGGCAATCGACCAGTCGCGCAACTCGGCGCCGCTGGTCAGGGTCACGCCCAGGCGGTCTTCCAGCCAGCGGCAGAAGCGGATGATTTCGCTGCCCTCGATGCGGTCGGGCGACGGGGTCCAGATCGGTTGGCTCATCGGAGATCTCCTGCGTTTGACCGGCACGGCCAGACTAGCCCATCCCCCGGGCGGCCTGCCAGCCGGGACCGCCCGTGGCAGGCGGGATTGGGCTCAGCTCTTGCCCGCGGCCTTGGCCACGCGGAGGGCTTCCGTCAGCACCTCGCGGTCACCGATGTGGTTGGCGAGCGTCAGGATCAGCCGCGCGTTCAGCGCGTCGCTCTGGTCTTTCGTGAGCCCTTCGTGCGCGTCGATCAACTCGGCATAGAAATCGTCGGCACCGGCAATGTTCGGGGTGAGGGTGAGTTTGCCCATGGCCTTATTCCTTTCCGGTCGCGCGCCGGATCGCGGCGCGGATCTGCGCCTCGTCGAAGCTGGGGAAGCGCGCGGCGACGTGTTGGTCGGGGCGGATGAGGTAGACGGCGGACCTGGCCTCGCCGAGATAGCGCGCGGCGAGTGCGCCGGTTGCATCGTCGTCGGCCGAGAGCGCCAGCCGTTTCGCCTCGATCCCATCCTCCTCAATGCTCTCGGGCGCGTCCGCATCGATGGTGAGCAGGGTGAATTCGCTGCCCAGCCGGTCGAGCAGGAAGCCCTCGTCGAGCGGGGCATCGGGGCAAGGTGCGCCGGGCCGCGCCCGCGCCGGGCCGCCTTCCAGCGCATCGGGGGTGTTGAGCGGCGAGCCGTCGTAGGTGCAGGGCACGCTGAGCCGGCCGGAGTTGACGAAGGGGCGGGCGAAATCGTGGTTTTCGGCGAGATCGAGCACCGCATCGCGGAACGCCCGGCTGGTCTCCGATTTCGGGGTGATGAAATCGGTCGAGCGGGTCGAGTTAAGGATGTTCTCGTCGGCCCCGTGGATGCGCTCCCAGTCGTAGCTGTCGAGCAGGCTCTCGGGCGCCTTGCCCTCGATGACGAGCTTGAGCTTCCAGGCGAGGTTGTCGGTGTCCTGAAGCCCCGAGTTGGCCCCCCGGGCGCCGAAGGGCGAGACCTGGTGCGCGGCGTCGCCGGCGAAGATCACCCGGCCCTCGTGGAACTTCTCCATCCGGCGGCACTGGAAGGTGTAGATCGACGACCATTCCAGCTCGTATTGCACATCCTCGCCCAGCATCGCGCGCAGCCGCTTGTCGATGTTCTCGGGCTTGAGCTCTTCCTCGCGGTCGATGTCCCAGCCGATCTGGAAATCGATCCGCCAGACATTGTCGGGCTGCTTGTGCAGAAGCGCCGACTGGCCGCGGTTGAAGGGCGGATCGAACCAGAACCAGCGCTCGGTGGGGAAGTCGGCCTCCATGATCACGTCGGCGATGAGGAAGTTGTCTTCGAAGACCTGGCCGACGAAATCGAGGTTCATCATCCGGCGGATCGGCGAGCCCGCCCCGTCGCAGGCGATGAGCCAGTCGGCCTGCAGCTCATAGGGCCCGTCCGGCGTATCGATCTCGATGCGCACGTGATCGGGGTGGCTGCCGATGGCGGCCACCTTGTTGCCGCCCCTGAGCTCGATCGGCGCGCCCTCGGCCTGAAGCGCGCGCACGCGCTCGATCATGTATTGCTCGAAATAATATTGCTGGAGGTTGATGAAAGCCGGCCGGCGGTGGCCGGTTTCCGGCAACAGGTTGAACTCGTAGATCTGACGCTCGTCGAAAAAGACCTTGCCGAGATCCCATTCCACCCCTTTCTCGACCATCCGCTCGCCGCAGCCGAGACGGTCGAGGATTTCCAGCGGCCGCTTGGCAAAGCAGATCGCGCGCGAGCCGAAGGAGACCTTGTCATTGTCATCGAGCACCACCACCGGCACGCCCTGCTGTGCCAGGTCGATCGCCACGCCGAGGCCGATCGGCCCGGCGCCGACAACAACCACCGGGTGACGCACGGCCATGCTGGCGTCCTGGTCGCTGGACCGTTCGTATGGATAGAGCGGGACTTCAAAGATCTTGTTCATCCGGGGTCTCCAGCTTGCGCGCGGTTCATCGTGGCATGGTTCGGCCCGCACCCCCTTGATCTGGGTCAGCACAAGGCCGCTCGTCGCGTCCGGTCAGACGCTCCTCGCGAAGAGCGCCCAACGGGTGCGATGAGCCCTACCCTTGTAACGCCTCCCACATCTCCATGTCGCGTTGGGCGGTCCAGATACGCGGTGTGTCGATGCCGCGGGCCTCGTCGAAGGCGCGGGCGGCGTTGAAGGGCAGGCAGTGCTCGTAAATGGCGTAGTCGGCGAATTTCGGGTCGCACTCGGCGCGGATCGCGTCCCAGGCCTGCTTCAGCGTGCCGCCGCGTGCGGCCACTGCGGCGGCGGGGCGGTAGGTGCTTTCGAGGAAATCCTTGGTCAGGTCGATTGCGGCGTTGACCATCTCGGCGCCCAGCAGCGCATCGCCCCGTCCCGGTGCAATGGCCTGTGGGGCGAAGCTGCGGATCCGCTCAAGCGTCTCGGGCCAGTCGGCAAAATGCCCGTCGCCGCAGTAGCAGGCGGAATGGTATTCCACGAGATCGCCGGTGAACATCACGTTCTCGTCGGGCACATGCACCACGATGTCGCCCGCCGTGTGGCCGCGCCCGAGGTGCATGAGATCGACCCGGCGATTGCCGAGATAGACGGTCATGCGGTCGGAGAAGGTGGTGGTCGGCCACGTCAGGCCGGGGATGCTCTCGTGGCCCTCGAACAGCCGCGGGAAGCGCTGGAACTCGCTGTCCCAGTCTTCCTGCCCGCGCTCGACGACCATGCCCCGGGCCTTGTCGGACATGATGATCTGCCCCGCCCCGAAGGCCGAGGCCCCGAGCACGCGCACGGCGTGGTAATGGGTCAGCACCACATGGGTGATCGGCTTGTCGGTGACTTCGCGGATCTTCTCGATGACCTTGCCCGCCAGCCGCGGCGTGGCCTGTGCCTCGACGACCATCACGCTGTCGTCGCCGATGATCACACCCGAGTTCGGGTCGCCCTCGGCGGTGAAGGCCCAAAGCCCCTTTCCGATCTCGGTGAAGCTGATCTGCTTCTGGGTCATGTCGCCTTGCGAGGCGAAAGCCTTGGCCATGTCGTTTCTCCTTCCATCGAGGCCGCGCCCGGCGCCTTGGCCCGACCGGGTCTGCATTGTCGCGCAGCTTGTCGCCGCCCCAAGGGATGCGCGCAGCGGGCAGGGCTGTCAAGTTTCGTTTCAACCGCAACAAATCACGTGACGGGATCCGGCGCGCCCGCTGGAAAGCAGGATTTGTGCAAGCCGCGAGTCGGCAACCGACTCGATTCGCTTGGAAAACTGCGATTTCGGGATTTCTGCTTTACAGGAGTCAATGAATATCACACCATATTTCGTAGGGATATGGCGCGGGAGACGCCAGACCCTGTAGAGGCACCGAGTCCTAGCGTAACTTGCTCCGCTTGGGCTCATGCGAGCAGAAAGGGACAGCCATGGCGGCGACCGAGCACTACCTCGAACACGAAGACCTGCATCCGATCGACATCGTCGAAACCCTCGCCGAGCACCACGACTGGGATTTCGACCGGGTGGCGGACGACCAGATTGCGATGGCCGTTGAGGGCCAGTGGCGCACCTATTCGATCACCCTCGCCTGGAGCCCGTTCGACGAGACGCTGAGGCTGATCTGCACCTTCGAAATGGAGCCGCCGGAAGACAAGCTGCCCAAGCTCTACGAGGCTCTGAACCGCACCAACGACATGTGCTGGAATGGCGCCTTCACCTACTGGCACGAGCAGCGGCTGATGGTCTATCGTTACGGCCTCGTGCTGGCCGGGGGCCAGATGGCCGGCCCCGAACAGATCAACCGCCTCATTGCGTCGGCGGTGTCCAACGCAGAACGCTACTACCCGGCTTTCCAGCTCGTGACCTGGGGCGATCGCGACGTTGAAAGCGCGATGCAGGTGGCGATTGCCGAGGCCTACGGCCGGGCCTGAGATCTCCAGGCGGCGTCGTTCGTGACGACGCCCCATCTCCCGCGCCCTCCCTTGGTGGAGGGCGCCTTTTTGTGCTGTTTCCGCGGTTTCCCCGGGCTTTCTGCCGGGCTAGGTTGCGCCTCAGGCAAGGGGGAACGTGAATGACGATGGACGATCTCAAAGCGCGGGGCATGGTGCTCCTCGGCTGCGGCAAGATGGGTTCGGCGATGCTCGAGGGCTGGCTTGCGCAAGGCCTGCCGGCGGGGGCGGTCTGGGTGGTCGACCCCTCGCCTTCCGAATGGGTCCGCTCGACCGGGGCCCATCTGAACGATGCCTTGCCCGACGCGCCCGCGCTCGTGCTGGTGGCGGTGAAGCCGCAGATGATGGACGAGGCCTTGCCGGAACTTGCCGCTTTCGGCGGCGGCGACACGCTGTTCATCTCGGTCGCGGCCGGCACGCCGATTTCGGCCTACGAGGCGATGTTGGGCGGCGGCACCCCGATCATCCGCGCCATGCCCAATACCCCCGCCGCGGTGGGCCGCGGCATCACGGCGATCATCGGCAATGCGCACGCCGGCGCGGCAGATCTTGATCTTGCCGAAGAGTTGTTGACGGCGGTGGGGCAGGTGGTCCGGCTCGACAACGAGGCCCAGATGGATGCCGTGACCGCCGTGTCGGGCTCGGGGCCGGCCTATGTGTTCCACCTGATCGAGGCGCTGGCCGCGGCGGGCGAGGCCGAGGGGCTTTCTGCCGAGCTTGCGATGACGCTCGCCAAGGCCACTGTGGCCGGTGCCGGGGCCCTTGCTGAACAGGCCGATGTCAGCCCGGCCCAGCTTCGCATCAACGTGACCTCGCCCGGCGGCACGACCCAGGCCGCGCTCGAGGTGCTGATGAATGAAACCGATGGCTTCCCCGCGCTCCTGCGCCGCGCCGTGAAAGCCGCCGCCGACCGCAGCCGGGAGCTTGGCAAATGACGACACCCGAAATCAGCTTCGACGACTTCCTCAAGGTCGACATCCGCAAGGGCACCGTGGTCGATGCCCAGCCCTACCCGGAGGCCCGCAAGCCGGCGCTCAAGCTCTGGGTCGACTACGGCCCCGAGATCGGGGTGAAGAAAAGCTCGGCCCAGATCACCGTGCACTACGAACCCGAAAGCCTGATCGGCCGGCCGGTGCTCGGCGTCGTCAACTTCCCGCCGCGCCAGATCGGCAAGTTCATGTCCGAGGCGCTGGTGCTCGGCCTGCCCGACGAGGCCGGCGAGGTGGTGCTGATCACGCCGGACAAGGACGTGCCCGACGGCGCGCGGATGTTCTGATGAAGAAGGTTCTGGTCACCCGGCCCCTGCCGGAGGCTGTGATCTCGGCGCTGTCGAAGGTGCACAAGGTCGCCGTGCGCGATGACACCCGCCCGATGGGCCGCGACGAGATGGTGGCCGCGCTCACCCGCTTCGATGCCATCCTGCCGACGATCGGCGATCGCTTTTCGGCCGATGTGTTTGCCGCCGCCGGCGAGATCCGCGCCCGTTTGCTGGCCAATTTCGGGGTGGGCTACAACCACATCGACGTCGCCGCGGCCCGCGCCCTTGGCATCATGGTCACCAACACCCCCGGCGTGCTCACCGACGCCACCGCCGACCTCGCACTCACGCTCCTGCTGGCCACCGCGCGGCGGGCCGGCGAGGGCGAGCGTCTGCTGCGCGCCGGCGGCTGGACCGGCTGGCACCCGACCCAGCTTCTCGGCACCCATGTCACCGGCAAGACCGTCGGCATCGTCGGCATGGGGCGGATCGGTCAAGCGATCGCCCGGCGCTGCCATTTCGGCTTCGCGATGGAGGTCGCCTATTTCAACCGCTCCGAGAAGGCGCTCGCCTTCCCGGCGCGCCGAGAGACCAGCCTCGCGGCGCTCGCCGGATCGGTCGATTTCGTCGTGCTCGCCGTGCCCGGCGGCGCCGAGACCCGTCACATGATCGGCGCCGATACCTTCGCGGCGATGAAACCAACCGGGATCTTCATCAATATCGCCCGTGGCGACGTGGTCGACGAGGCTGCGCTGATCGCCGCCCTGGCGGCCGGTGAAATCGCCGGAGCCGGGCTCGATGTCTATGAGTTCGAGCCCAGGGTGCCCGACGCTCTCAAAGCGATGGAGAACGTCACCCTCCTGCCGCACCTCGGGTCCGCCACGCTGGAGACGCGCACCGCGATGGGGATGCTCGCAGCCGACAACATTCTGGCTTTCTTTGCCGGAAAGCCACTCCTGACGCCGGTTTGAGGCGGGGCCGGCGCCGCGCGGCGCCGGGCAACGCGGACGCGCGTCCGCGTCGGCGGGTCGCTCCGGCATGCCGCTGACGGCACCGGTCTGGGGCTAGTCCCAGCCGATCCAGTCGACCGAGACATCGGCCTCATGGTCGTGACCATAGGCAACCACCGCCACAGAGCGCACCGAAGCCGGTGCCGGAACCTGGCGCACCAGTCGCGTCGAGGGCTTGAATGCGTCAAACGGCAGGCGCACCACCTTCCAGCCCCCGTCGGTGGCGAACGAGCCCTGGTAGAAATGCCACGGCAGGAGCGTGCCCCTTGTGCGCAGATGCACGAAATACTTGTCGCCGTTGCCGCGCACGCGCAGCACGATCGCCCGCGCATCCTGCGGCATTGGCTCGGACAGTTTCAGCCGCGCCTGGATGAAGCCGCCGTTGTTGGCGGTGGACACGGTCCCGGTGAGCCGGAGCCGGCCTTCCGCGAACGCCGCCTGGCCGGACGAGACCCCGCCCATGACGCGGTCGGAAAAGAAGTCCCACCTGTTTGCCGGCGCGCCGGAGAAATCCTCGATTTCGGCCGCATGGCCGGGCAGTGGGGTGGTGGAGAGCGAGAGTGTCATGGCGAGGGCCGTCAGTGTTTTGCGTGTCATGTCCAGCCTACGCACCGCGGCGCGTGCCGGATCATTCCCACCTCCTGGCCCCGGGCGCGGCGCTATGACGATGCCCGGTCCCCCACCGCCTCGCGCCAGTGCTTGCGGCACAGGCTCACATAGGTTTCGTTGCCGCCGATCTGCACCTGGTCGCCGGCGGTGAGCACGTTGCCCGCCGCGTCCTGGCGCACCACCATCGTCGCCTTCTTGCCGCAATGGCAGATCGTGCGGGCCTCGCGCATTTCGTCGGCCAGCGCCAGAAGGGTAGCCGAGCCGGGGAACAGGTTGCCCTGAAAATCGACCCGCAGGCCGTAGGCCATCACCGGAACCCGCAGATCGTCAACCGCGCGCGCCAGCTGCCAGACCTGGGCGGGTTCGAGAAACTGCGCCTCGTCGATGAAAATGCAAGCCACCGGCCCCGCGGCGAGCCGGGCCTCGATTTTCGCGAACAGGTCCTCGCCCGCCTCGAACGTGTCGGCGGGGGCCTCGATGCCGATTCGCGACCCGATCTTGCCTTTGCCGGCCCGGTTGTCGAGCTTGGCGGTGATCAGGAAGGTCTCCATGCCGCGTTCGCGGTAATTGTAGGCGGCCTGCAGAAGCAAGGTCGATTTGCCTGCGTTCATCGTCGAGTAGTGGAAATAAAGCTTTGCCATGATGTTCGGTTAGCCGCAGCAAGGCTTCGGTTCAAGCCCGTCGGCGCAGCCGTGGGGACGAGAGCGGGGGAACGGCGTCGGCAGAGAAAACTTGAGGCCGTGGGCGTTGCCGCCCTGGGGATGGAACCGACCTCGTGCACCCGTAAGCGCCGACATACCGTTGCCAGCCCGCAAAGCGACCCGGCTCCGTTGCAAAAGCAACGGCCCCCACTCATCCCGGCGCTGGGGCACCGGGCACTGGTTAAAAGACCGTCGGGAAACGATCATGATGATTAAGCCATTCACAACGAGAGCAAATAATGGGAAAAGTTAGGGCGATTTCCCCGCAATTCGGGTTTCGGGGATGCGCGGGGAGAATGGGGAATCAGTATGGCCGACGTGGGCACCTATCTGAAAAAACACACCGAGGCGTTGGTCAAGGACGTCGGGATCGAGGCGGCCTGCGCGCTCGCGGGCAAGTCGAAGGCGACGATCGGGCGGTACTATTCCGATGCCGAGGAACACAGTGACCGGTTCATGCCGATCGACACCGTCGCGGCGCTGGAAGCGGCGGCGCGCTATCCGCATGTCACCACCGCGCTGGCGGAGATCTCGGGGCATACGATCAGTTCCGGCGGCGAGGGGCGCAATTCGCCCCCGGGCGGGGTGAACGGCGACGTGATCGCCCTGTCGCATCGGTTCGCCATGCTGATGGCGGAATACCAGCAATCGATCGAGGACGGGATCATCACCGTCAACGAGGCCAAGCGGCTCCTGCACGAAACGCTGGCGCTCCAGAAGGTGCTGGTGGACATGAAACTCCACCTCGAGGAAGAGACGACCTAGCTGGCAAGGATCCGCCACAGGATCACGACCCAGGCCACGCCGGCGGCAATGGCGGTGAGGGCGACGGCGCCCGAGGCAAGATCCTTGGCGCGCCGGGCCAGATCGTGCTCCTGCGTTGATATGTAGTCGACGGTGCGTTCGATCGCCGTGTTCATCAATTCCATCGCCAAGACCAGCACGCCGAGCGGCAGGATGATCGCGCGCTCGGTGAAAGTGAGCGGCAGCAGCAGGGCGAGGCCGGCGGAGATGACGTTGGCGATGAGCCATTGGGCGAGGGAATGTTCATGGCGCCAGGCGTCGAGCCAGCCCTCCCACGACCAGATGGCGCGTTGCTTGATCCTTTGCCACTCGCGCCGGATCATGCGCCCTCCTCGAAATGGGCGAGGTAGTAGTCGACGGCGTCTGCCACCCGGCGGAACCGGTCGCCGCCCAGCTTCGTGCCGCCGAACCAGCGGGTGACGACCACGACGTGACAGCTCAACTCCGCACGCTGCAGTTTCTGCAAGATGACAGCGCCGGCGCCGGCCTCGCCATCGTCGCCCTTGGCCGGCCCACCGGGCAGAAGCACCGCCCATGAATTGTGCGTTGCCTTGGCAAACTTCTTGCGGCGGGTGAGGTCCTTGAGAAATGCCCGCACCGCGTCCCGGTCGGCAACCGGACCGCCGGAGACGGCATAGCGCGAGCCGCGATCGGTGAAGATGGAGTCAAAAACCGGCATTGCCCCTCCCGCCCGGACATTCTGGCCGCTGGCGGGGAATTGGGCAATCAGTAGCTGTCGCGCAGGTGCTCGAGCAGGTTCTTGTTGAGGCAAAGCTGCGGGGCTTCATGGGTCCCGGCCGCATGTTCTTCCAACCAGATCTCGCATCCCGTGGGATCGGGGCAATGCATGCATTTCTCGACGGCGCGATCGAGCTGGGCCCGGCTCAGCCGCGTCAGGTCAACCTCGAGGTCGAGATCGAGCCCGAGGACGTCGGCCATCCGGCCGAGCAGATGCTGATGATAGGCGCGATGCGCGTCTTCGGTCATGTCTGCCTCCGGGGACCGAGAAAAAACGCCGGGAAACCACGATTCTTTGATCGAGATCAAAAACCACGCGGAATCCCGGTTTCCGGCGGGATGCCGCCGGCGTAATCTCCGGCCATGTTTACCATCGAACACGAATTCGATTCGACCGTGATCACCCTCGTGGATGAGGGCAGTGCCCATCTCGGAGAGGATGTGATCATCAACGCCTTCGACGATTGCGTGACGCTCGAACAACACGAACCGACGACAGACCGGGTGATGCGGGTGACCCTGACCATGAGCCAGCTGCGCGATCTCGCGGCGGCACTGGATCTGCCCGAGGGCGCCTACAAGCTGGTGCGCGAGCCGGGATCGGACTGAGGCGCTGTCAAGCGGTGCGCCTGCGGCGCGCACTTTTTTGGGGAGGGGGGCGCAGCCCCCCTGTGACCCCCCGGAGTATTTTTGCCAAGATGAAGATCAGTCGAGGTGGAAGACCTTGTTGCGCGAGGTGGCGCCGCGCGTCAGCGTCAGGGCTGATTTCGGCACACCCAGGGCGCGGGCGAGGAGCTTGATGACCGCGGCATTGGCCTTGCCACCGTCGGGAGGCGCGGTGACGCTGGCGCGCAGGCCGGTCTCGGATTCAGTGATCTGGTTTTGGGCGGCCCGGGGTGTGACGCGGACCTCGAGGGTCTGGCCGGAGATGGCGAGATGGGCGAGCTGACCTTTTTTCATGCCGTGACTTTGGACACCGGGGCTTGCCGACGCAACCCGCAGGGCGCAGTCTGGGGTCATGCGCAGGACCGGGTTTTTCAGTGATGAACGATGTTTCTGGCATGCCGGCGGAGCCTTTGCCGGGATGTTGCCCGTGGGCGGGCTGGTTCAGCCGCCGGCCGGCGCGGGCCTGCCGGAGACCCCGGAAACGAAGCGGCGGCTGAAGAACCTCGTCGAGGTGACCGGGCTGATCGCCGAGCTCGAGCCACGCGGGGCCGCGCCGGCGAGCCGGGCCGATCTCGAGCGGGTGCATGGGGCCGGCTATCTCGATGCCTTCAAGGCGGCCTCGGATGGCGGAGGCGGCGAGCTCGGGCCCCGGGCCCCGTTCGGCCCCGGCGGGTATGAGATTGCGGCGCTGTCGGCGGGGCTGGCAAAGGCGGCGGTTTTCGCGGTGCTGGAGGGAGAGCTTGAGACGGCCTATGCGCTGTCGCGTCCGCCCGGCCATCACGCGCTGCCGGAGCTGCCGAACGGATTTTGCCTGATCAACAACATCGGCGTGGCGCTGCGCGCCGCGCAGGCCGAGGGCCGGCTGCGCCGGGCGGCCGTCGTCGACTGGGACGTGCACCACGGCAATGGCACCGAGGCGGTATTCTATGACGACCCCGAGGTGCTGACCATTTCGATCCATCAGGAGCACAATTACCCGCTCGACACCGGCGGTATCGAGGCGCGCGGCCGGGGTGCGGGCCTTGGCGCCAACATGAACATTCCGCTGCCGCCCGGCGCCGGCCATGCCAGCTATCTCGCGGCGATGGATCGGTTGGTGTTGCCGGCGCTGCGGGCGCACCGGCCCGAGGTGATCGTGATCGCGAGCGGTTTCGACGCGGCCGTGGCCGACCCGCTGGGCCGGATGCTGGCCCATGCCGCGACCTTTCGCGAGATGACCCGGCGGATGGTGGCCGTGGCCGGGGAGCTCTGCGCCGGCCGGGTGGTTGCGGTGCACGAAGGCGGCTATTCGGAGTGGTATGTTCCGTTCTGCGGCCACGCGGTTCTGGAAGAGCTGTCGGGCAGCCCGGTGACCGCCCCCGATCCGATGGCGGAAACCTATGCCCGCCGCCAACCCAATCCTCGCATGCAGGCGGTGTTTGGTGACATCCTCGCGGAATATGTGGCCTTTTTCAGCCGCCCGGCTTGACCTTGCCTGCTGCTGGCCCGACATGAGGGCGATCTGACGGAGACCCAAATGCCCGAGAGAAACACGGCCGCGCTCGACTTTCTGCTGACCCGCCGGTCGCGCCCGGCCAAGACGCTGACCACGCCGGTGCCCGACCGTGACAGGTTGATCCCGATCCTGACGGCGGCGGCGCGCAGCCCCGATCACGGCAAGCTCGAGCCCTGGCGGTTCATCGTCCTCGAGCGCGGCGCGCTTGAACGGCTGGCGGCGCTTGTCGGCCCGCGTGGCGCGGCCTTGGGCATCGCCCCGGAGAAGATCGAGAAATCCTATCGCCAGTTCGCCGACGCCGATCTCGCCGTTGCGGTGATCTCGGCGCCGGTGGAGTCCGAGAAAGTGCCGCAGATCGAGCAGGTCTATTCTGCCGGGGCGGTTTGCCTGTCGCTGCTCAATGCCGCGCTGGCAGACGGCTGGGGCGCCAACTGGCTGACCGGCTGGCCCGCGCATGACCGCGCGTTTCTGGAGCAGGGGCTCGGCCTGGCCGACGGCGAAAGCCTTGCCGGGTTCATCCACATCGGAACCGAGCGCGTGGCCCCGCCGGAACGCCCCCGCCCCGATCTTGCCGCCAAGGTCAGCTGGGTGGGCGACTGATGGGGCTGGATCTGATTTTGCAGGTTCTGGCCGCAAGCGTCCGGCAGCTGGGCGATGGGCGCTTCCTGAAGGTGCTGGCGATGAGCCTTGGGCTCGTGGTGCTCTTCACCGGGCCGTTCCTGCTGGTGTTCGTGATTCTCGCCGCGCTGCTCGAGTGGATTCTGCCGGCGAGCGTGACGTTGCCGTGGGTCGGCGAGGTGGGGTTTCTTGGCCTGTTCACCGTCGGACTGGCCTCGAAGACGGCATGGGTGTTCTGGACCTATGTCATGGCCCCGGTGGCGCTGGCAATCGTCGGGCTGTTTCTGGAAACCGTCATCGACGCGGTTGAAGATCGGCACTACCCGCAGCTTGCGCCGGTCCGGCACAGATCGTTTTTCGAACAGGCCGGCTACGCGCTGCGGTTTCTCGGGCTGATGCTCATCGTCAGCCTGTTGGCGTTGATCCTGTCGTTGTATTCCGGGGTTCTTGCCCCGGCGGTGTTTGTCGGCGCCAACGGCTACCTGATCGCGCGCGAATATTTCGAAACCGTGGCCCTGCGCCGCAACGACGAGCCCACCGTCCGGCGGCTGATGCGCAAAAACATGGTTGTGCTCTGGGCGCTTGGCGCCGGTCTCGCGCTGGCGATGGCGGTGCCCTATGTGAACCTGCTGGTGCCGATCATCGGGATCGCGGCCTTCGCCCATCTCTATCACCGGCTGTCGCCGGCCTGAGCGCGCCGGCGGGCCGGCCACTGCGCAGGCGAGGTGGGCTGCGCTCAGTTTGGCACGCGTTCGCCGAGCACGCCCATCCAGTCGAGATCTTCGACCGTGATGATCCCGAGCAGGATGATCGCCGCCACGATGCCCCAGATCAGGATCGTCCAGAGCGTCACGATCACCACGGTGCGCCCGAGCCTGAAGTTGGCCGGGGCGCCGGCGTGCGTGCCGGGCACGATCTCGCCGGCATCGGCCTGGCTGCGGGCGCGGATCGGCAGCACGATGAACATCATCATGAACCAGATCACCACGAACAGCACGATCCCTCCGGTGACGGACATCAGACCTGCTCCAGTTCGATCAGGGTGCCGTTGAAATCCTTCGGGTGCAGAAACAGCACGGGCTTGCCATGTGCCCCGATCTTGGGTTCGCCGCCGCCGAGCACCCGCGCGCCCTGGGCCTTGAGGCGGTCGCGCGCTGCGAGAATGTCATCGACCTCGAAACAGACGTGATGAATGCCGCCTGAGGGGTTTTTTTCGAGAAACCCGGCAATAGGGGAGTTTTCGCCGAGCGGGTGGAGAAGCTCGATCTTGGTGTTGGGCAGGGTGATGAACACCACCGTGACGCCGTGATCGGGCTCGTCCTGCGGTGGGCCGACCTCGGCGCCCAAGGTCTCTCGATATTGCGCCGCGGCCGCGGCGAGGTCCGGCACGGCAATGGCGACGTGGTTCAGGCGTCCGATCATCTGGGTCTCCTCCTGGCGCAGGCGTGGTTATGCATGGCGTCCCGCCGCGGCGCAAGGTTTCGGTCCGTCGCGCGCGTTAACCGGCTGTTAGCCAGTTCCGTGTTTCGCTCGGGCTTGAAAGGAGACCTGGCATGAGCACCACCACCATCACCCGTCGCTACCTCGCCCATCCGCAACCCACTCCGGAGCGTCCGCTTCTCGGCACGACCGTCCTTCTCGTGGAGGACAGCCGGTTCGCCGCCGAGGCCATCCGGCTGCTGTGCCTGCATTCGGGGGCACGCATCCGCCGGGCCGACAGCCTTGCGGCCGCCCACCGGCACCTTGCCGTCTACCGTCCCACCGTGGTGATCGCCGACATGGGGTTGCCCGATGGATCGGGGGCCGATCTCATCGCCGAGCTGGCAGCCGCGAAGCCCCGGGTTCCGGCGCTGATCGGGCTGAGCGGCGATCCGGGCGCCGAGGCCGCGGCCCGCGCCGCCGGCGCCGATGGTTTCCTCGCCAAACCGTTGGAAAACGTGGCGGTGTTTCAGCAGGCGTTGCTGGCGCATTTGCCGGCCGGGGCGCGCCTTGCCGGCCCGCGCGCGATGTCGACCGAGCGGGTGCGGCCTGATCCGGTGGCGCTGGCGGATGATCTCGTGCATGTCGCCGAGCTGATGCGCGCGCGTGGCGACCGGGCGCTTGACTATGCCGCGCAGTTCCTCGGCGGCGTGGCGCGCAGCGCGCATGACGCCCGTCTCGCGGCCACCGCCGATACCCTGCGCAAGGCGCGCGGCGCCGGTGATGTCACCCGGCGCGAGGTTGCCCGCCTTACCGGGCTGGTCGAGGAACGGCTGGCGGAGGTGCGCACCATCTGAGCGCACCGCCGGCTTCGCTCATCGCGCCAAGGCCGGATCGTCGGCAACCCGCACCAGCCGGGTGAGATCGCCCAGCCGTTCGCGCTGGCGCCCGTCGGCGTCGAAGTTGGACGGCGCCAGCCAGGACAGGAAGGCCTCTTTCAGGGCCGGCCATTCGGCGTCGATCGCGGCAAACCAGGCGGTGTCGCGGTTGTGCCCCTTGACGACGGTCGCCTGCCGGAACACGCCCTCGTAGCTCAGCCCGAGCCGCTGCGCCGCCCGGCGCGAGGCGAGATTGCGCGCATCGCATTTCCACTCGTAGCGACGGTAACCGGCCTCGAAGGCCCATTGCATCATCAGAAACATCGCCTCGGTGGCCGCGCGGCTGCGCGACAGAGCCGGCGAAAAATTGATGTGCCCCACCTCGATCGAGCCAGCCTCGGGCTTGATCCGGAGATAACTCGCCACCCCCTCCCATTGCCCGCTGTCGCGGTTGAAAATGGCAAAGAACGCCGGATCGTCACCCGCCGTCACTTCGCGCACCCAGCGGTGGTAGGCAGCGGCGGAGGCGAAGGGTCCGTAGGGCAAATAGGTCCAGATCGCGTCGGAGGCGCTGTTGGCCTTGAACAGGGCGGCGGCGTGTTGGTCGGCCGACAGCGGCGCCAGCGTCGCGTAGCGTCCGGCAAGCTCGTCGCGCGGCGGGGCGGGCGGCGGTGACCAGCCCTCGACGCGCGCTCCGATATCTCGCGTTTCTCGCATGAATTGCCCCCTCGATCCCCCGATCATCGCCAGTTGTTGTGGCTTTCGCTGCCTTTGTAAATCCCCCAAAGCAACCCGGTTGCGGCCCGCTTGTTCCCCAATCCCGCCCCATTTCGCCGGCACAAAGGAGAGGCTCGAACACCAGCGGGCCGCACCAGCCGGGTGCGGTGCAGCAACGGGAGGATCGCGATGAAACGGGTTTTTGATCGTCTTGCGCCACACGACGAGGGGCACGCCTATATCGATTGGGCGGTGCTGATGGCAGGGGTGATGCTCACCGCCTTCTCGGTCGTGTTCACACTCAGCGATGAGTTCGGCCAGAACACCGACGACACCGCCGGCGCGGTCGAGGTGATCGAGGATTTCCAGACGGGTTGAGCCGGTTCAGCAGATGAACCGTTCCTCCGGCGGCGCGCTTGGCAGAGTGCGCCGCCGACCTTTTCAGGCTTCCGGTTCGATGACCCGCAGGTGCAG
>JANTFS010000010.1 GCA_024763335.1 Paracoccaceae bacterium
GACACCGCGCGCCTCGCCGACGTGTTGCTGCCCGCCACCGCCTGGGGCGAGAAATCGGGCACGGTGACCGCGTCGGACCGCACGATCAGCCGTCAGAGGATGCTCCTTGCGCCCCCCGGAGAGGCCCGCGCCGACTGGGATATTCTCGCCGACGTCGGCCGGCGGATGGGCTGGGCGGAGGCATTTTCCTATGAAACGCCAGCCGAGGTTTTCCGCGAATTCGCCGCGCTTTCGCGGTTTGGCACGCATTTCGGGCGTGATTTCGACATCTCCGGCCTGTCCGATCTGACGGCGGCCCAATACGACGCGCTCGAGCCGGTGCGCTGGCCGGTGCATCCCGCGCGTCAGGGTGGCCGGTTTTTTGCCGACGGGCATTTCTACACAGCGTCCGGCAAGGGGCAGATGCTCGCTGTGGCGCATCGCCCGTTGGCGGCGAAGCTCGGGCCGACCCGGCCATTCCGGCTCAATACCGGACGGCTCCGCGATCAATGGCACACGATGACGCGCACGGCGAAATCGCCGCGGCTGTCGGCCCACCTGCCCGAACCGTTTCTGGAACTTCACCCCGACGACGCGGCGCGGCTCGAACTGGGGCCGGCGGCGCTCGTCGTGGTCGGCAGCGATCACGGTCAGGCGATCCTGCGCGCGCGGGTCACTGATGCCGTGCGCCCGGGCGAGGTCTTTGCGCCGATGCACTGGACGGGCGAGAACGCGCCTTCCGCCCGGGTCGATGCCTTGGTCGCGCCGGTGACCGATCCGGTCTCCGGTCAACCGGAATCGAAGGCGGCCGCTGTCTCGGTCGCTGTCTTCGAAGCCCGCTGGTATGGGTTTGCCGTGTCTCGTGCCGCGTTTCGGCCGGATGCGGAGTATTGGGCTCTGGTACGCAGCGAGGCGGGGTATCGGGCCGAACTTGCCGGACGGACCGAGCCAGACGATTGGGAGGCGGAAGCGCGCCGGTTGTTTGGGCTCAAGGACGCCGAAGCGCAGATCGTCTCAGATTCCGCGCGCGGGGTCTTTCGGATTGCCTTGCGAACCGGCGGGAAACTTGACGCGGCCCTGTTCATCGCGCGAGAACCGGCGGCCTTGATGCGCAACTACCTTGCGACGCTGCCGGGCGAAGACGCCCCGGGGGTTCTGTCCGGCCAGGCGCCGGCCGATCTTCCGGACCCGGGCGCGGTGATCTGTTCCTGCTTCGGGGTCGGTATCAACAGGATCCTCAAGGCCATCGAGGAAGACCATCTCACCTCGGTCGATGCCATCGGCGAGGCGCTGCAGGCAGGCACCAATTGTGGCTCCTGTCGCGCCGAACTTGCCGCGATCCTGGCGGCCAATTCCGTCAAGCAGGCGGCGCAATAGCGACAGCGCCCGGCGCCATGATCCGGCCCCGCACCGGCGTGGCCGACGTGGTGTTGCCAGCCACCGCATCGGCCTGCACCGGTGCTCCGTCAGGTTTTCCGCGACCGGGGATCGGCGCGGACATGCCGGAAGGGCACCGCCCTCATCCGCCTTCGTACTGGGCATAGACCTCCGTCCCGCCATCCGGGCGGATGAGGTAGACCGCGTAGGCATCGCGCTCGGTTTCCGGCCCCATGCCGGGTGATCCGATCGGCATGCCGGGCACCGAAAGCCCGATCGCGTCCGGGCGGTCGGCCAGAAGGCGGCGGATGTCGGCGGCCGGCACGTGACCTTCGATCACGTAGCCCTCGATCAGGCCGGTGTGACAGGAAGTCATGTCTTCCGAGATCCCGCTTTGCGCTTTGAAACGCGTCAGCGTGGCCCAGGCCACGTTCTGCGCCTGCACTTGGAAACCTTCGCGCTGCATGATCCCGATCCACGCGCTGCAACAGCCGCAATTGGCATCCTTGAGCACCTGCAACAGCGGCCCGGCCTGCGCCGCCGCGGGGCGCAGGCCCGCCGCACCAAGGGCCGCGAGGCCGCCCAGAAACATGCGTCGGGGGATGATCTTTGATGTCATGGTCGTGTCTTTCCTTGGTTCGGTGGTGCGTCCCGGTGGTGCGGTCGGGTCATTCGGCTGCCCGAGCGGTGGCCACCAACTGCTCCAGCTCATCGAACGAGACCAGCCCCGGCACCAGCGCATCGCCGATCACGAAAGATGGCGTGCCGTTGAATCCGAGCAGCTCAGCCAGCCGCATCGACTCGGCGATGTGCTCATCGACCTCGGCCGCGTTCATGTCGAGGCGCATTTGCGCGATGTCGAGACCGATCTCCTCGGCAACGGCCAGCACTGAGGCTTCTTCCGCGCGGCCGCGCAGGGTCATCATCTTGGCGTGGAAGAGCTCGTATTTGCCCTGATTGCGCGCGGCCAGCGCGGCGCGGGCGGCAAACACCGATCCTTCGCTCAGGATCGGCCATTCCCGAAACACCACCCGCACGTTGGTGTCGGCGGCGATCAGGGCCTCCACCTCGGGGGCGGCGCGTTTGCAATAGGGGCAGTTGTAATCGAAAAACTCGACGACAGTGACATCGCCGTCGGGATTGCCCAGAACCGGCGCGTTCGGGTCCTGCTCCAGCATCAGGCGTTGATCGGACAACACCTGCGCGGATGCGGCCTCGGCGGCCTGCTCTTCATGCGACTGCAGGATCGCCACGGCCTCCATGATGATCCCGGGGTTTTCGCGAATGGCCTCAAGGGCAAGTTGTTTCACCTCTTCGGCGGTGAGTTCTTCGGCAACGCCGGGCGAGGCGCCGGCCATGGCCAGGGCCACGAGGCCTGATTTCAGGATGTGTTTCATGTCAGCTCCCTTGCTGTTGTTCGCTCTCTGTGCGGATTTGCTGTGTTGCCCGGACACGGTCGGGCCAGGTGGACTTGATGAAGGCGAGGATGTCCCAGATCTCCTGGTCGCTCAGGGTGTCGCCGAAGCCGGGCATCCCACTCTTGAAGCCTGATACGCCGCGCGCCGCCAGGGCCGCCTGACCGCCAAGCTTGGTGTAGGTGAAAAGCAGCCCGTCACCGTGGTGCCAGGTGTGCCCGGTGGTGTCATGCGGTGGCGCCGGCAAGGTCCCGTCTTCGTTTTCGATCTGCCAGTCGGGTTCGCCCTGAAGCTGGTCGCCATGGCAGGAGGCGCAATTCTCGGCATATAGCCGTGCGCCGGCGCGCGGGTCGGAGTTGGCGGGCTGCACCTGCGAGCCCGGCGCCAAGGCGACGTAGGTGGCGGCTCCGATCGCCGCCACCACGCCGCCGCCAAGGACCATCAAGAGGATGTCGGTGCCCTTCATGGCGCGATCCTCCTCAGGATCGGTGTGCCGGCGGGCCGGCCTGTGGCGTGGTTTTGCATCGACGTGCTCCGTTTGTTGAAATTGCTCATGCCTCAGCCCCCCTCGTGCGCGTCGAGGAGGTAGGTCGCGATTGCCTCGCGGTCGGCCTCGGTGAGAAAGGCGGTGCCATAGAGCACGACCTCCCCCATCGCGCCGCCAAAGGCGTCGCCCTCGGGGGTGATGCCGGTGCGCAGGGCATAGGCGAGGCTCTGCACGTTCCAGCCGCGCTCGCGCAAAGTCTGATGGTCGATCGCGGGGGCCTTTTCGCCACCGGGCAGCGCATCGCTGCCACGGAAATGCTCGGTGTCGGATTTGCGCGCCCCGGCGAGGTTGCGCCCGGTGTGACATGCCGCGCAATGGGTTGCGCCCTCGACCAGTGCCCGCCCCCGGTTCCAGGTTGCGTTCATGCCCGCCACGGGGTCGGTGCGGGGTGGTTCGAGAAACGCGGCGCGCCACAGTTTGAGCCCCCAGCGCTGGTTGAACGGAAACACCATGTCATGCTGTTTCGAGGCCAGTGCCACCGGCGGAACGGTCTGGAACGCGGCCCAGAGATCGGCGATCTCCTGGTCGGTGAACGTGGCGTAGAACGGGTAAGTGAAGGCCGGGTAATAGGGTTTGCCGTCCGGCGACACGCCCTCGCGCACGGCCCGGGCGAATTCGGCCCCGGTCCAGCCCCCGATCCCGTACTCGGGGTCGGTGGTGAGGTTGGGCGAATAGAGCGTGCCGAACGGCGTATCCAGCGCCACCCCGCCTGCCAACGGCGCTCCGCCGCCGGCAAAATCGGTGTGGCAGGCAATACAGCCGGAGGCACGGGCAAGATAGGCGCCGCGATCCGGGTCGCCGGTGACATCGAGAGTGGCAAGCGGCTGGCCTATTGGCCAGGCCGCGACGGCGGCGAGGCCGACAGCCGCGGCAACCGCGCCTGCCAGACCAAGGCGGATGAACCTGCGCATCGGCTGGCCTATTTTTCCGAGCGGAATCGGGTGTGGCAGGCCGAACAGACCTGACCCAGCATCGCGAAGGCCCCATCGGCGGGCATTTGCCCGAAATCCGCGCCCTCCGGCCCTTGCCCCATCATGGCGGCGCCCCCCATCATCGGGCTTTGTGCGGTCATGCCACCGCCGCCCATCATCGCAGCCGCACCGGTGTCGGCCATCCCCAACCCGTTCTCGGCCGACACCGCGAGCCCCTGTGCCGACACCCGCAATTGCTCGGCCAGTTGCGCAAACCGCGCCCAATCCTGCCAGATCTCCGCCTTCGCCTCCGAAGGAGCGCCCGCGGTGCCCTGCGGAAACAGATTGGTCAGCGCGCCGCCCGAATGGGCGGCTATGATCTCGGCGTTCCTGCGCACGATCTCGGCATCAAAGGGCGCTTGCCCCTGCATCATCGGCGCGAGCGCCTTCATCGCCTCGCGCATTGCGCCCATTCCATCCATGCGTTCCTTGACGACGCCGGTTGCGCCACTGTGCGCGAAGGCGCCCACGGCGATCACAGACGCCAAGGCGGCGCCCAATACCAGTTTTCCGGATTCCATTGAGTCATTCCTGTCTGATTACGGGTCACGCCCGAGGGCGTGGGTATTCGCAACTCAGATCAGAACGCGCGGCGGGGGCGGGTCGAAGCTCGTCGGGGCGGTTTCACCGGTGCTTCGCTCGGGCATTGAAAGCCGCGCGATCGGGGCGGCAGGCCCGGGCGCAACGGGTGGGACGGCAAAGACCGCCGCTGCCGGGCAGAATGACCCGCCGTGGCAATGGCCAAGGTGCCCGTGCTCGGCGTGTTCGGCCTCGATCTGTTGTTCCAAAGCCGCCATCGCGGGGGCATGCGCGCCATGCGCCTGCGCCGGTGTGGCGAACAGCAGCAGCCCGGCGAAGACCACGCCGAGGGCAATGAGCAAGGGCCCGATCGCTGTGTTGCCAGTTCCCCGCACGGCTCAGTTGATCCCGTTTTCCCGCTGCACTTCTCTCACGAAGGCAACGATGGTCGCGACATCGGCCCGGGTCAAGCCCTCGATCGGCGGCATCGCCCCGAAGCGCCAGTGATGCGGGCGCACACCGTTTTCGACCGCGAGGAAGAACGCCATGTCGGCGTGATGACCGGGCTCGTAGGTCTTGTGGATGAGCGGTGGCGCAACACCCTGCTGCCCGGCTGCGTTGGCGCCATGGCAGCTCGAACAGGCGGCATCGAAGGCGCGCTGCCCCATCTTGGCCTGTGCAGACAGCTCGGAGGGCAGGGTGACCGCGACCATCGGCGCGCCGTCTTTGGCCGGCGCCGTCGCTGTCGCCGCGCGTGTCACCTCTGCCGGTCCGGACGGCCACAGCAGCCAGAGCGCCCCGATCGCAGCGAGGCTGGCGCTCAGCAAGACGGTGGTTCGCAGCTTCATTCGCGGCTCCCTCAAGTTGATCCGGCCTTGCCACGACGGCAAGGCCAGACAACCGGTGCAGGGTTCCCGCGTGGGAAGGTCAACATCCCGCGGTCTCACGATTGGTTGAACGCGGCGCTTCGGGCCTGCGCTCAGAGCGTGACGCGTTGGGCGTCCGGGCGTTCGCCGGCCAACCGCGCCGCGACCGATGCAACCGCGAGATCCTGCAACCCAACGCCGGTGCCGTCGAACAGCGTGATCTCGTCGTCGCTCGAGCGCCCCGGATGCGCGCCGTTGATCACCGCCCCGATCGGCGTGATCCGGTCCTCGGTCAGCATCCCGGCGGCGACAGCATGTTGTGTCTCGCCGATGGTGATCGACTGGGCAATCTCGTCGGCAAACACGGTCGCGGCGGCGACAAGCGCCGGGTCGACTTCCTGCTTGCCCTTGGTGTCGGTGCCCATGCAGGCGATATGGGTGCCGGGCTTGATCCAGGCTTTCATCAAAAGCGGCTCGAAGGCCGAGGTGATGGTGATGATCACGTCCGCCTGCGCGCCCAGCTCTTCCTGACTGACAGCTTCGAAATCGAGCCCCAGCTCCTCGGCCACGGCGCCAAGGCGCGGCAGCATCTCCGGGTGCGGGTTCCAGGCGACCACCTTCTCGAAATCGCGCTGCTCAGCGGCGGCGCGCAGCTGGAAGGCCGACTGGTGCCCGGCCCCGACCATGCCGAGCACTTTTGCATCCTTGCGCCCGAGATGGGCGATCGAGACCGCCGACGAGGCGGCGGTGCGCACCGCGGTGAGGTAATTGCCCCCCACCAGGGCCGACAGCTGGCCGGTGTCGGGATCAAACAGGAAGACGGTCGACTGGTGGTTGGTCAGCCCCTTGTCGATATTGCCCGGCCAGTAGCCGCCGGATTTCACGCCGAGCACCTTGCCGGCGCGGTCGAAGCCGGATTTGAAGCCATAGAGCGCATCGGCATAACCGATCGCCTCGCGAACCACGGGGAAGTTCCACGCGTCGCCCCGCGCCATGGCGCCGAACACATCCTCGACGGCGTGGAAGGCCTCGGTCCGTCCGACCAGCTCTTCGCACAGCGCCTCGCCGACGATGAGCACGCCGTTGCCACCAGTTTCGGTCATTCATTCGTCTCCAGAATTTGGCCGCAGAGCCATGCCCCGGGGGCGCTTGCGCGTCTGCACGCGCTCCCGGGGTGCCTGCGCGCGCGTCAGTATGCCTTGCCGCGGGCCGACACCGGCCAGAGGCATTCGACCTTGCCATCCCGCACGCCGACATACCAGTCGTGAACGTTGGCGGTCGGATCGCAGTGACCGGGCACCAGCTTGAGCTTTTCGCGCACCTCGAGCGCGCCGTTCGGGTCGGCGATCACGCCATGTTCGTCGGAGCACTTGATGTATTCCACATCATCGCGGCCGTAGACGACCGGCAGGCCGCTGTCGATCGACTGGGCCTTGAGACCGGCATCGCAGATCGCCTTGTCGGCCTTGGCGTGGCTCATCACCTGGGTGAGCAGGAAGAACGAGTTTTCCCACTCGCCCTGATCGATGCGCTTGCCGTCCTTGTCGAGGATGCGGCCGTAATCGGCATCCATGAAGGCATAGGAGCCGGCCTGAAGCTCGTTGTAGACGCCCGAGGCCGTCTCGAAATAGTAGCTGCCAGTGCCGCCGCCAGAGACGAGCTCGGGCTCCAGCCCCTCGGCCTTCAGCGCCTCGACGGCGCTCTTCACCATGGCAATGGCGATATCGAGCTTTTCCTTGCGGCCCTCATAGCTTTCGATGTGCTGCATCGCGCCCTGATAGGCCTGAATGCCGGTAAATTTCAGCCCCGCAGCCGCATCGGCGGCCTTGGCAATCGCGACCACGTCGTCATCCGTGGTCACGCCGCAGCGCCCGGCGCCGCAGTCGATCTCGACGAAGACCTCGATCTCGGTGCCATGCTCCTGCGCCGCTTCCGACAGCTCGGCGATGTTGTTGATGTCATCGACGCAGACGATAGTGCGCGCGCCCAGCTTGGGCAGCCGCGCCAGACGATCGATCTTGGCGAAATCGCGCACCTGGTTGGAGACGAGAATGTCCTTGATCCCACCGCGGGCAAAGACCTCCGCCTCGCTGACCTTCTGGCAGCACACGCCGACCGCGCCGCCGAGCCGCTCCTGAAGCTTGGCCACGTCGACCGATTTGTGCATCTTGCCATGCACGCGGTGGCGCATGCCGTGTTCCTTGCAATAGTCGCCCATCTTCTTGATGTTGCGCTCGAGCGCGTCGAGATCGAGCACGAGGCAGGGGGTCTGGATGTCGGCCTCATCCATGCCCGGCTTTGCCGGGATGTCGAAGCCCACTTCGAACTGATCGAGATCGGTCATGTCTTTCATGGTCTGGTTCCTTGTCTGTCGTGCGGGCAGGCGCACTTCATGTTTCGGTCGCTCGTCGAATGCGGGCTCACGCACCGCTCTGCTTCATCCAGGGCAGCTTGTCGAGATCGACGTTTCCGCCGGTAATGATCACGCCCACGCGCTTGCCCTTGAAAACCTCGGGGTTCTTCAGGATCGTCGCCAGCGGCACCGCGCTCGATGGCTCCATCACCACGCGCAAGAACTTCCACGTGAGCTTCATCGCGTCGATGATTTCCTGATCCGAGGCGGTGAAGATGTCGGTCACGTAATTCTTGACGAAATGCCAGGTGTTTTCCTTCAGCGGCACCAGAAGCCCGTCGGCAATCGTCTTGGGGGCGTCATCGGCGATGATGTGGCCGGCCTTGAAGGAGCGGTAGGCATCGTCCGCCTGCTCCGGCTCGGCGGCGTAGATCGCCGTGTCGGGCGCGAGGTTGGAAACGGTCAGGCAGGTGCCCGAAATCATCCCGCCGCCGCCGATCGGGGCGATCACGGCATCGAGCCCGCCGGTCTGTTCGAGGAGCTCCAGCGAGCAGGTCGCCTGCCCGGCAATGACACGGGGATCGTTGTAGGGGTGGATGAACTCGGCCCCGGTGCGCGCCTGCACCTCGGCAAAAGTCGCCTCGCGCGAGGAGGTCGAGGGCTCGCATTCGGTCACTTCCCCGCCATAACGCCGCACCGCATCCTTCTTGGCTTGCGGCGCGGTGCGTGGCATCACGACGTAGCAGGGAATGCCCCGCTTGCTGGCCGCCCAGGAAAGCGACAGGGCATGGTTGCCCGACGAATGCGTCGCCACGCCTTTCTTGGCCTTTTCCTCCGACAGACCAAACACCGCGTTCGTCGCGCCGCGCACCTTGAAGGCGCCCGCTTCCTGAAGGTTTTCACACTTGAAATGCAGATCCGCCCCGGTCAGCTCGCTCAGGTAGTCCGATTTCAGGACGGGGGTGCGCCGGATGTAGGGCTTGATGCGCTCATAGGTCTCGCGCACATGGTCGATGGTCAGCCCCGGCCCGGTGGAATAGTCCAGCATCCTGTCGTCTCCTCAAGCGGCTTGCGCCCGGGCCGCATCCGGGCGGGTCTTGCGATAATAGTCCTGCGCGGCGGCCACGCCGCTGCCCAGCGTGATCGGGTAATCGAGATCGGCCATCGCCATCTCGATCGTCGCCAGCCCCGACAGCACCATCGTCTCGGTCAGGCTGCCGAGATGACCGATGCGGAAGGCCTTGCCGTTCATCTCTCCTAGCCCGACACCGAACGACACGCCATAGGCATCATAGGCATGATCGGTGAGGATGTTGGAATCGAACCCATCCGGCACGTAGATTGCGCTCACGCTGTCGGAATAGAGATCGGGCGACTGGGCCACGAGCTTCAGCCCCCAGGCGCCGACCGCGCGACGCACGCCTTCGGCAAGCCGGTGGTGGCGGGCATAGACGTTGTCGAGCCCCTCTTCGAACAGCATCCGCAGGCTTTCGCGCATTCCGTAGATCAGCTGAAGCGGCGGCGTGTAGGGGAAGCCGCCCGACGCATTCGCCGCCATCATGTCGCGGAAATCGAAGAAGGTGCGCGGCAGCTTTGCCGTGTCCATCGCCGCGAGCGCCTTCGGGCTGACGGCGAGGATAGCCATGCCTGTCGCCAGCATGAAGCCTTTCTGCGAGCCCGAGACCGCGATATCCACGCCCCAGGCGTCGAAATGGAACGGCATCGAGGCCAGCGAGCTGACCGCGTCGACCATCAAAAGCGCCGGATGCCCGGCCGCGTTCATCGCCGCGCGCACCGCACCGATGTCGGAGAGCACGCCGGTAGCGGTCTCGTTGTGGGTGACGAGAACCGCCTTGATCTCGCGCCCGCTGTCAGCCGCGAGCGCCTGTTCGAACTTGTCCGCCGGCGCGCCGGTGCCCCAGGGGCATTCGATCACCTGAACATCCAGCCCGTGGCGCTGGCACAGGTCGATCCAGCGATGGCTGAACATCCCGTAGCGCGCCACCAGAACCTTGTCGCCCGGGCTGAGCGTGTTGGTCACCGCAGCCTCCCAGCCGCCGGTGCCGCTGGCGGGGAAGGTGACAATGCTGCCCGCGGTCGTCTCGAACACTTTCTTGGTATCCTCGAGCACCGGGGCGAAGGTCTTCACGAAGTCCGGCGCGCGGTGGTCCTGGGTCTGGACCTGCATTGCGAGGCGCAACCGGTCGGGAATGTTTGTCGGGCCCGGAATGAAAACCGGATTCTGGCTGGACATGAGGTCTCCTCCACTTTGACCCGTAATCTTGACCAATTCCCCGGAAAACACAATTTTTTTGAAAAATATTTTCATTTGCGGAAAAATTCGTGTAACCAGCTGCGCGGAATAGTTTTTTCGTTTTCCGTTTTTTGGCGGATTGTAGCGAGCGGAAATCGGCGCGGGTCTCGGCGGAGATTCGCGCGCAGCCTCGGAGGATGGGATGGAGAAGCCGAAACGACAGCGCGGACGGCCCCGGTCGCAGTTCAAGGAAAGCTCTGCTGGAACCTTGCAATCGCTCGACCGGGCCTTGGCGGTTCTCACATCGATTGCCCGCACCGAGCGCATAACACTCAGCGATCTGGCCCGCGAGATCGACATTCCAGCCGCCACGGTTCACCGCATCCTGACCACCTTGCAGAACCACAGCTTCGTGGCTTTCGACGATGACCGGCAGGAATGGATGATCGGGATCGAGGCCTACCGCACCGGTGCCGCGTTTCTCAACCGGTCGAGCGTGCTCGAAGTCGGCCGTCCGTTCCTGCGGCGCCTGATGCAGGATACCGGTGAGACCGCCAATCTCGCGGTGCCGGACGGGGCCGAGGTGGTGTTTGTCGGGCAGGCCGAAACCCTCAACCCGATCCGCGCGTTTTTCGCCCCGGGCACCCGAACCTCGATGCACGCCTCGGGCACCGGCAAGGCAATCCTGGCAACGATGAGCCCCCGGTCGCTGGAAAAGGCGCTCTCGGCGATGACGTTGACGGCCTTCACGCACCATACGCGCGTGACCACGGAGAGCCTCGACCGTGATCTGGCCCGCATTCGCGGCCGGGGCTGGTCCTTCGATGGGGAAGAGCGCTATGCCGGCATGTCCTGCATCGGGGCGGCGATCTTCGACGAGACCGGCGAACCCTGCGCCGGGATTTCGGTTTCGGGGCCGTCGGTCCGTTTCGAGCCCGAGCGGCTGGCCGCGCTGGGCGATCTCGTCGCCCAGGCAGCGCGGGAGATCACCCATCAGATCGGGGGTACCCCGCCCGGCGGGGCGTCGGGCGACAGTGCGGGCACGGCGCCGGTGGCCTGACGTGGCGCAAGCCGACCGGTCGGGCGGGGGGGCGTGCGTGTCGTGCCGGGTCGGGCCGCTCAGGGCAGGCGTCGGAAGGTGCGCGTCGACTGGAACAGGTCTTCGAGCTGTTCGATCCGCTCGCGCGCCTCGTCCCAACGGCGGGTCTGGACCTCGGCAATCAGCGCCTCGGCGATCAGGTTGATCGCCAGCGTCGAATCCCAGCTTGACGGCACCTCGACCATCGCATTCACCACGTGATCGGCGTGTTTTCCGATCGGTGACCCCCACTGGTCGGTGAACAGCACGATCCGGGCACCGCGTTCCTTCGTCAGGGCCGCAAGGGTGGCCATGTCGCGTTCATACCGTCGGATGTCGAAGACGACGAGGACCGACCTTTCATCCATGTCGAGCAGGTATTGCGGCCAGACATTCGACGACTGGCTGAGCAGGGTAACGTTGGGGCGCACGATCTGCAGGTGGTTGAACAGATAATCGGCATTCGACCGGGTGATCCGTCCACCGATCAGATAGACCGGGCGGGCGGTGTCGGAGAGCAACGCCGCGATGTCATCGAAGGTGGCGGGGTCGAGCCGCTCGATGGTCCGGTTGAGGTTGTTGAAGGCCGCCTCGGCGAAATCGCGAAAGGCGGGCGAGTCGCCGCGGTTTTCGGGCCAGCGTTCGCGTTTCAGCATCGGCTGTTTGAACTGCGCTGATGCCTCCTCGCGCAAGGTGTCCTGAAATTCGGAAAAGCCCTCGAAGCCGAGTTTGCGTGCAAGGCGGACGACCGTCGGCGTCGAAACCCCGGCGGCCTCGGCCAGCCGGGTGATCGATTGCAGCCCCGCGACCGGGTAGTCGCTGAGCAGCGCGTCGGCCAGAAGCCGCTCCGCCGGGGTCAGCGCGCCTGTGTTTTCGAGGATCAGATCCTTGACGATACGGGGGCGTTTCACGCGCGCATGCCTCTTTATCCGGCAACCTGTAAAGATCGTTTCAGAGTAACGAGTCATTGTAACACCGTCTACGAAAAATTCTTGACATGGATTTTGGGGCCGAACCTAATGAAGCCCATGAACCGCCCTGAGCCCCGCTTGATTCTGGCGCCGGAAGAAGGCGCCTCCGCCGAATTGGTGAATTCCGGCGGGACGGCACCGATCTGCCTTGTTTGCGAACATGCCAGCGCCTTCATCCCGGCCTCGCTCGACGGGCTCGGGTTGGCCGAGGCGGACCGGTTTTCCCACGCGGTGTGGGACATCGGGGCAGGGGCGCTGGCACGGCGAATGGCGGAGCGCCTCGATGCGCCGCTGGTCGCGGCCCGGCTGTCGCGGCTGGTCTATGATTGCAACCGCCCGCCCGAAGCGCCCGATGCGATGCCCGAGAAGTCCGAACTGGTCGAGGCGCCGGGAAACCACGATCTCTCGCCCGAGGCGCGGGCGGCGCGGGTGTCCGAGGTCTATGCTCCGTTTCAGGCGCTGCTTGCCGCGACGCTCGACCGGTTCGAAATCCCGCCGGCGCTGGTCACGATCCACAGTTTCTCTCCGACATGGTTCGGGGTTCCACGCGAGCTCGATATCGGGCTGCTGCACGATGCCGACGACCGGCTGGCGAAGCGGCTGCTGGCGGTGGCCGAGCCCGGCTTGCGGATTGCCTTGAACGCGCCCTATTCGGCCGCCGATGGCGTGACCCATACGCTGGCGGCGCATGCGGTGCCGCGCGGGCTGCAAAACGTGATGATCGAAGTGCGCAGCGACCTGATCGAGGACGAAGCGGGGGTCGACCGTATCGCCGGCGCCTTGTGCCGGATGCTGGGCGCGGCGCTCCTGCCGGGCAACGGAAAGGATGCGGCATGAACGCGGTGCTCAAGAGCTACGTGCGCATCGTCGACCGGGTCAATTACCGGCTTGGCCGGATCGTGATGTATGGCATCTTCGTGATGATGGCCATTCTCCTGTGGTCATCGATCTCCAAGACGTTCTTCCTGCCGTCTCTGTGGACCCTCGAAATGGCGCAGTTTGCGATGGTCGCCTATTACATCCTCGGTGGGCCCTATTCGATCCAGATGGGCTCGAACGTGCGGATGGACCTGTTCTACGGCAGTTGGACAGACCGCCAGAAGACCTGGGCCGATGCGGTGACCGTTCTGTTCCTGATCTTCTATCTGGTCATCCTGCTGTGGGGCGCGGTCAGTTCGGCGGCGTATTCGCTCGGTTATTACGGGTCCGAGCCATTTGGCTTTTTCCGCGATGTCATCGGCGGCTTCCTGTCGGGCGGCGCGGACGGTGCCTCTGAAGTTCTGGGCCGGCCCGAACGCAGCCCGACCGCCTGGCGCCCCTACCTGTGGCCGATCAAGATCATCATGGTGATCGGGATGTTCCTGATGCTGTTGCAGGCGGTCAGCGAGTTCTTCAAGGACATTCTGCGCCTGCGTGGCGAGGACATGGGGGAGAAGGCCTGATGTCCTACGAAATGATCGCCATCCTGATGTTCTCGACGATGATGCTGATGCTGTTCACCGGCCAGCGGGTGTTCGGGGCCATCGGCTTTGTTGCGGTCGTGGCTGCGCTGATGCTCTGGGGCGACAAGGGCGGCTACGATCTCGGCTTCTCCGCCGCGATGAAGCTGATGAAATGGTATCCGCTGCTGACCCTGCCGATGTTTATCTTCATGGGCTACGTGCTGTCGGAAAGCCGCATCGCCGATGATCTCTACAAGATGTTCCACGTCTGGATGGGCGGCCTGCCCGGCGGGCTCGCGGTGGGCACGATCGGGCTGATGGTGCTGATCTCGGCGATGAACGGGCTCTCCGTGGCCGGCATGGCCATCGGGGCGACGATCGCCCTGCCGGAGCTCTTACGACGCAACTACGACAAACGCATGGTCACCGGTGTGATTCAGGCGGGATCGTCACTTGGCATCCTTGTGCCACCATCTGTGGTGCTCGTCCTCTACGCGATGATCGCGCGCCAGCCGGTCGGCCAGCTCTGGCTTGCGGGCGTGGTGCCCGGGCTGATGATGGCGGCGATGTTCATCCTCTACATCGTGCTGCGTTGCCGGATCACGCCCGCCCTCGGCCCGGTGCTGCCACCCGAGGAACGCGACATCCCGATGAAGGAAAAGCTGCGCCTCCTGCGGGCCGGACTGCTGCCGGTCTTCATCTTCTTCACGATGATGGTGCCCTTCGTGAACGGCTGGACCTCGCTTGTCGAAAGCTCGGCCATCGGCGCCATCGCGGCCTTCCTCGCCGCGGTGGTGAAGGGGCGGATGACCCGCGAGGTGTTTGAGAATTCGGTGCGTAACACGCTGGGTGTCACCGCGATGTTCATGTGGATCATCCTTGCCGCGCTGGCCTTCGGTTCGGTCTTCGACGGGCTCGGCGCGGTGAAGGCCATCGAGAGCCTGTTTACCGAGCGGCTCGGCCTCAGCCCGTGGATGATCCTGATCCTGATGCAGCTCAGCTTCATCGTCATGGGCACCTTCCTCGACGATACCGCGATGCTTGTGATCGTGGCGCCGCTCTACGTGCCGCTCGTTCAGGCGCTGGGCTTCGATCTGATCTGGTATGGCGTGCTTTACACGATCACCACCCAGATCGCCTACATGACGCCGCCGTTCGGCTATAACCTGTTCCTGATGCGGGCGATGGCCCCGCCGGATATTTCGCTGCGCGATATCTACGGCTCCATCGTGCCCTTCGTGCTCGTCATGGTGCTCGCGCTGGCGGTCGTCATGCTTTTCCCCGAGATCGCGCTGTGGCTGCCGCACGCCATTTACAACAACAATTGAGAGATCCCGTGAAGGGGCGAAGAACCCATAGAGCAAGCAAACACAGAGAGGTGATAGTTATGACGACGAGAAGAAAGTTTTTGCAAAGTGCCGCGCTCGGCGCACCCGCGGCGGCGCTCGCGACGCCGGCCCTTGCCCAGTCCACCATCAAGTGGCGGATGCAGACCTATGCCGGCCCGGCGCTGGCCGAGCACGTGATCGACCCCGCGATCGAGATGTTCAACAAGATCGCCGGCGACCGGATGCAGATCGAGCTGTTCTATGCCGACCAGCTCGTGCCCACCGGTGAGCTGTTTCAGGCGATGCAGCGCGGCACGATCGACGCGGTGCAGTCGGACGACGACTCGATGGCCTCGCCCACCGAGGTCACCGTGTTCGGTGGCTACTTCCCGCTTGGCCTGCGCTACTCGCTCGACGTGCCGGTGCTGTTCAACCAGTATGGCCTCGATGAGATCTGGAAGGAAGAATACGCCAAGGTCGGCGTGAAGCACATCTCCGCCGGCTCGTGGGATCCCTGCCACTTCGCCACCAAGGATCCGATCAACTCGCTCGCTGACCTCAAGGGCAAGCGGATCTTCACCTTCCCCACCGCGGGCCGTTTCATGAGCCAGTTCGGCGTGGTGCCCGTCACCCTGCCGTGGGAAGACATCGAGGTTGCCGTGCAGACCGGCGAGCTCGACGGCATCGCCTGGTCGGGCATCACCGAGGACTACACGGTGGGCTGGGCCGACGTGACCAACTACTTCCTCACCAACAACATCTCCGGTGCCTGGATCGGCCACTTCTTCGCCAACATGGACCGCTGGAACGAACTGCCCGAAGACCTCCAGACGCTGCTGGCGGTCTGCATGGACCAGTCGCATTACTACCGCCAGTGGTGGTACTGGGGCGGCGAGGCCAGCCTGCGGGTGCACGGCACGAAGATGCAGCTGACCTCGATCCCCGACGAGGAATGGGCGCAGGTCGAAGATGCCGCTGCCAAGTTCTGGGACGAGATCGCCGCCGAAAGCGAGACCAAGGCCAAGGTCGTGGAGATCTTCAAGAAATACAATGCCGACATGGCCAAGGCCGGACGGCCCTACCGCTACGGCTGATCACGGCCTGAGTTGAGAAATCGGAGGGGGCCGCGCGAGGCCCCCTCTTGGATGCAAGGGAGTATGGGACATGTCGGGTTTGCTGACGCGCAAGGATCTCGAGCAACTGGCCGAAACGGGCGAGATCGACACCGTTCTCGTGTGTCTGGTCGACATGCAGGGCCGCCTCATGGGCAAGCGTTTCCATGTGACGAACTTCCTCGAAAGCGCATGGGACGAGACCCATTGCTGCAATTACCTGCTCGCCACCGACATCGAGATGGATACGCCCGACGGCTATGCCGCAACGAGCTGGGAGGCGGGCTATGGCGACTACGTGATGAAGCCCGATCCGACGACGCTTCGCCGCGTGCCATGGCTTGAGGGCACCGCGCTGATCCTGTGCGATCTGATCGACCATCTCACTCACGAGCCGGTGCCGCACAGCCCGCGCCAGATTCTCAAGGCGCAGATCGCGCGCGCCGAGGCGCTGGGTTTCACGCCCTACATGGCGACCGAACTGGAGTTCTTCCTGTTTGAGAAGAGCTTCGACGAGATCCGCCGCGGGGGCTTTCGCGAGCTCGACCCGATCAGCGGCTACAACGAGGATTATCACATCCTGCAGACCACCAAGGAAGAGCACGTGATGCGCCCCGTGCGCAACTTGCTGGTGGCCGCCGGCGTGCCGGTTGAAAACACAAAGGGCGAGGCCGAGACGGGCCAGGAAGAGCTCAATATCCGCTACGCCGACGCCCTGCTTGCCGCCGATCATCACATCATCGCCAAGCAGGCGGTGAAGGAGATCGCCGACCAGCAAGGCCACGCGGCGACCTTCATGCCGAAATGGCGCCACGACAAGGTCGGCTCTGCCGCGCATATTCACCAATCGCTGTTCAGCGGGGGTGAAGCGGCGTTCCATGATGCTGAGGATCCGCGCACGATGTCGGGGTTGCTGAAGTCCTACATCGCGGGGCTCTTGAAGTATTCGCCCGACATGGCCGTCTTCCTCGCCCCCTACGTGAACAGCTACAAGCGTTTCCTGCCGGGAACCTTCGCGCCCACCAAGATCGCATGGTCTGTCGATAACCGAACGGCGGGCTACCGGCTCGTGGGCGAGGGCACAAAGGGGGTGCGCATCGAATGCCGCATCCCGGGCTCCGACATGAACCCCTACCTCGCCTGCGCCGCGCAGCTTGCCGCCGGGCTTGCCGGGATCGAGGAAGGGCTGGAACTGGCCGATCCGGTTGTGGGCGATGTCTACGGCATGGACGATGTGCCGGAAATCCCCCACACCCTGCGCGCCGCGACCGAGACCTTGCGCAATTCACAGATGCTGCGCGCGGCGATGGGCGACTGGGTGGTCGACCACTACACCCGCGCGGCGGAAGTCGAGCAGGAAGCCTTTGACAAGGTGGTGACCGACTGGGAAATCGCGCGCGGGTTTGAACGAGCTTGATTGAAACTGCATTGGGGCGATTGCGCCCCGCCCACCCATGAACCGAGTGACAAAATGGCAAAACAAGTCGAACTGATCTCGCCCATCGACGGATCGGTCTATCTCACCCGCGAGGTGCTCTCGCGCGATGCGGCCTTCGCGGCGGCGGCGCGTGCCCGCGCGGCACAGGCGGACTGGGCCGCGCGCCCGATGCAAGAACGCCGCGACATGGTGCTCAAGGCGAACGATATCCTGGGCGGTCAGGTTGACCGGATGGCGGAGGAGTTGGCGTGGCAAATGGGCCGTCCGGTGCGCTATGGCGGCGAATACCGGGGCGTGAACGAGCGTACCACCTACATGGCGTCGATTGCCGAAGAAGGTCTGGCACCGCTGGTGATCGAAGATAGCGACGAGTTTCGCCGCATGATCAAGAAGGTGCCGCATGGCGTTGTCTTCGTCATCGCGCCGTGGAATTACCCCTACATGACCGCGATCAACACGATCGTGCCGGCGCTCATTTCGGGCAACACGGTGATGCTGAAGTCTGCGGGCCAGACCCTCAAGGTCGGCGAGCATCTGGCCGAGGCGCTGCACGCGGCCGGGGTGCCGGAAGACGTCTTCCAGAATCTTGTGCTCGATCATGACACCACCGGCGCGCTGATCAGCGAACGCGCCGTCGATTTCGTCAATTTCACCGGCTCTGTTGGTGGCGGGCAGGTGATGGAACGCGCGGCGGCAGGCACTTTTATCCCGGTCTCGACCGAGCTTGGCGGCAAGGATCCGGGCTACGTGCGCGCGGATGCCGACCTCGACGCGGCGGTCGACACGCTGATGGACGGGGCGATGTTCAATGCCGGCCAGTCGTGCTGCGGGGTCGAGCGCATCTATGTGCACGAAAGCCTCTATGACGCTTTCGTCGAGAAGGCCGTGGCCTGGACGGTGGGGCTGAAGCTCGGCAATCCGCTCGATCCGGAGACGGACATCGGCCCGATGGCGCATGTGCGGTTTGCAAAGGTCGTGCGCGACCAGATCGACGAAGCGCGCGCGATGGGCGCGGTGGCGCATATCGAAACGATGCCGGCCGACGATGGCGCGGCCTATCTCACGCCGCAGATCCTCACAAATGTCTCCCACGACATGCAGGTGATGCGCGAAGAGAGCTTTGGCCCTGTCGTGGGGATCATGCCGGTGAAAGACGATGACGAGGCGGTGAGGCTGATGAACGACAGCCCCTACGGGCTTTCGGCCTCGGTCTGGACGAATGACCGGGCCAAGGCGGAGGAAATCGGCGACCGTCTGGAAACCGGCACCGTCTATCAGAACCGCTGCGACTATCTCGATCCGGCCCTGTGCTGGACAGGCTGCAAGAATACCGGGCGCGGGGCCGGGCTTTCGGTGCTCGGCTACCACGCCCTGACCCGCCCGAAATCCTACCATCTGAAGAAGGTCTGACGTCATGAAACTGGTTGGAAACTGGTCCTACCCCACCACGATCCGCTTCGGCGCGGGCCGGATCGCCGAGATCGGAGCGGCCTGCGGGGCGGCGGGGATGAAAAAGCCCCTGCTCGTCACCGACCGGGGGCTTGCGGCCATGGAGATCACAGCCCGCACGCGCGGGTTGATGAATGACGCCGGGCTGGGCGATGCGATGTTTGCCGAGGTCGACCCGAACCCGAATGGCGCAAACCTAGAGGCCGGGCTTGCAGTCATGCGCAGCGGCGGCTTTGACGGCGTGATCGCCTTCGGTGGCGGCTCGGCGCTCGATCTGGGCAAGACGCTGGCCTTCATGGCGGGGCAGACGCGGCCGGTGTGGGATTTCGAGGATGTCGATGATTGGTGGACGCGCGCCGACCCCGACGGCATCCGTCCCATCGTCGCCGTGCCGACGACTGCCGGTACCGGTTCGGAAGTCGGCCGTGCCGGCGTTCTCACCAATGCCGAGACCCACGAGAAGAAGATCATCTTCCATCCCAAGATGCTGCCCGCCGTGGTGATCGCAGACCCGGAGTTGACCGTGGGGATGCCCAAGCACATCACCGCCGGCACCGGGCTCGATGCTTTTGCGCATTCCGTCGAGGCCTTTTCCAGCCCGCATTATCACCCGATGAGTCAGGGCATCGCGCTCGAGGGGATGCGGCTCGTCAAGGAATACCTGCCGCGCGCCTATGCCGACGGCACCGACATCGAGGCGCGCGCGCACATGATGAGCGCGGCGGCGATGGGGGCGGTGGCCTTCCAGAAGGGTCTTGGCGCCATTCACGCGATCAGCCACCCGATCGGCGCGATCTATGGCACCCACCACGGCACGACCAACGCCGTGTGCATGCCCGAGGTGCTGAAGTTCAACCGCCCCGCTATCGAGGCGCGGTTCGACAAGGCCGCCGCCTATCTCGGCATCGAGGGCGGGTTTGATGGGTTCGCCGCTTTCGTCGATGAATTCAACGCCTCTTTCGGTATCCCCCGCACGCTGACCGCACTCGGCGTGACAGACCCGGATGTCGACGCGCTGGCGCAGGCGGCCTTGCGTGATCCGAGCACCGGCGGCAATCCAGTCGAAATGACCTTTGACAACACCAAGGCCCTGATCGAAGCGATGCTCTGACCCGCAGCGGCGGGCCGATCATGGATTGACCTGTGCCAAGCGGCTCGGCCAATCTTGGCCGCAGCCGGCGCGCGGCCCGGCGCGCCATTCGTGAAGGACAGACCCGTGAGCCGGATCACTGAAACCGTCGACCATCTGCGCGAGCTGATCGCCTTCCCGACGGTCTCGTCCACGTCGAACCTCGCGATGATCGACAAGCTCGCGGAGCGGCTCGAAGCCGCCGGGGCGCGGGTCGAGATCCAACGCGACCCGACGTCGAACAAGGCCAACCTGTTCGCGACGATCGGCCCCGAAAACCCCGGGGGCATTCTGCTCTCGGGTCACACCGACGTGGTGCCGGCCCCGGCCGAAGACTGGACCAGTGACCCATTCGAGTTGACCGAACGCGATGGCCGGCTCTACGGGCGCGGCAGCTGCGACATGAAAGGATTTATCGCGGCGGCGGTGACCATGGCCCCGGTTCTGGCCGCAAGCGTCCGCAACCGCCCGCTGCACTTCGCTTTCACCTACGACGAAGAGGTCGGCTGCCTCGGCGCCCAGGCGCTGGCCGAAGCCTTGGCAGCCCGCGACATTCGCCCGGGCATTGCGATCATCGGTGAACCCACCAACATGCGGGTGATCGAGGGCCACAAGGGCTGCTGCGAATACACCACCCGGTTTGAAGGGCTCGCGGGCCACGGCTCGGAGCCCGACAAGGGCGTGAACGCGGTGGAATACGCGGTGCGCTACCTGTCGCGCCTGCTTGACCTGCGGGCGCCGCTGCGCCATCGCGCGCCGAAAGCCAGCCGTTTCGATCCGCCGTGGACCACGATCAATCCCGGCAGCCTTCACGGCGGCGTGGCGCACAATGTCATTGCCGATCGTGCCGAGGTGCAATGGGAGATGCGGCCGGTCCAGGCCAGCGACGGCGCCTTCGTGCGCGAGGAGATGCGCCGCTACGTGGAGGAGCACCTGCTGCCCGAGATGCAGGCGGTGTCTGGCGCCGCGCGGATCGTCACAGAGGTGGTGGGTGAGGTCGCCGGTCTGGAACCGGCGGACGAAAACAGCGCCCGCGACATCGTGCAGGAGCTGACCGGCGCCAACGGGGCCGATCTGGTGGCCTTCGGCACCGAGGCTGGCATCTTCCAATCGCTCGGAATGGACGTGGTGGTCTGCGGGCCGGGCTCGATCGAACAGGCCCACAAGCCCGATGAGTTCCTCGCCCTCGATCAGCTCAGCCAATGCCTCGACATGCTCGAAGGACTCGGGGGCAGGCTCGCAACCTGAGCGGTACAAACCCGGCTGAAGGTCCGGGCATGGCAAGGCGGCACCGAACAAAATTGCTGCAGCTGCAAAAAACCGCTCCGGAGTTTGTTCGAGGTCAAATCGCGCCCTCTGTTTGTGTGCTCTAAGCCAAGGCAAGAAACGCGGCAAAGGCCCTGGCAGATATTTTCGGTTTCTCGATCCGCGAGGCGACTCCACCGCTTCGCCCGGGGACAGGCCGGAGAAAACGGTGCCCCCGGCCGCGGCTCCGGAGAATGTGAACATGAGCCGTTCAATGCCACCACTCAAGCTCTTTGCCACGCTCGTGGTGTTCTGGATCCTGCTCAACGGGTCTGTTGCGCCGGGCACGCTGGCCGTGGGCCTTGTCGTGGCCGGGGCCATCGTGCTGCTGTTTCCCGTGAGCCTGTCGGTGGTGTCCGGCCACCGGCTGACACCGGAGGCGCTGGTGGCCTCGCTGGCCTATGTCGGCTATTTCCTCAAGGAACTGGTGAAGGCGAATGTCCGCATGGCAGCGTTGGTGCTTAACCCGCGCCTGCCGATCGACCCGGCGATCGTGAAAGTTCGCACCCGGCTCACCGATCCGGTGGCGCGGCTCCTTCTGGCCAATTCCATCACCCTCACCCCCGGCACGCTCACCGTCGAGATCTCCGAAGGCTGGCTCTACGTCCACTGGGTCGTCGCCCCGACGACCGACCCCGAGGCGGCCACGCGCGCGATCGTGGCCGGGTTCGAACGTTACCTGGAGGTCATGTATGCTTGATGCCTTCCTCATAACGGCGGCAAGCCTGATCGGGCTGGCGCTGACCTTCGCGATGGCGCGGTTCCTGCGCGGCCCGCGGGCTGTCGACCGGGTGGTGGCCTTCGACGCGCTCACCATCGTCTCGCTGTCCGCCATTGTCCTGGCCGGGCTGGTCACCGGGCGGGCGATCTACCTCGACGTCGCGCTGGTCTACGCGCTTCTGTCGTTTCTCGGCGTGATCGTCGCGGCGCGGTATCTGGAAGGGGGCGAGGAATGAGCGGCCTTCTCGATGTGATCGGCGGCATCCTCCTGATCGGCGGCACCGCCTTTCTGGCTTTCGGCGGGCTGGGGCTCCTGCGCATGCCCGATACCTACACCCGCATTCAGGCGGGCACCAAGGCGACCACGCTGGGCACGCTGCTGACGTTGCTCGGCATCGCCTTTCTTCAGCCGGCCTGGGCGCTCAAACTTCTGCTCATCATGCTGTTCTTGATGTTCACCAACCCGCTGTCGAGCCAGGTGCTGGCGCGTGCGGCGCATCGGGCCGGGATCGCGCCCGCGCCTCAGACGCGGGCCGACAAACTCGCCGAAGATGAGGAGGGCGCCGCATGATCGCGCTGATCGCCACCACCGGGTTTGCTCTTGCCATGCTGATCGCCGCTGTCGTTGCGCTGCGCACCCGCGCGACGGCTGTCGCGGTGATCGCGGCAGGGCTGGTGAGCCTCTTTGCCTCTGTTCTGTTTCTGTTTCTCGCCGCCCCCGACGTGGCGATGACGGAAGCGGCCATTGGCTCGGGGCTCACCACTTTCCTGTTTTTCTTCGTGCTTGGCCGAATTCGGCGGGAGAGCGGCCATGACCAGTAGATTCACCCTGCGCAACGTGGCCGTTCTGACGCTTCTGGCGCTGCTCGGGGTGGCGTTCTGGACGCTGGGTTCGGGCTACACGCCCGACGCGGAACTCAACCGCACCGCGGCCTACTACGCCCAGAACACCGCGAGCGAGATTGGCGCGCAGAACGTCGTGACGGCAATCATCGTCACCTACCGCGGCCTCGACACGCTGGGCGAGGTCACTGTTCTGTTCCTCACCGCCGCGATCGTGGCGCTGGTGCTGGGCCAGACGAAAGCGCCGCGCGGCAGCTCCGGCTCGGGCTTCCTGCCCTCGGGCGAGTTGCTGACCACGGGCACCCAGATGCTCCTGCCGATCATCCTGCTGTTCGGCGCCTACGTGTTCGTCAATGGCCACCTTACCCCCGGCGGCGGCTTCCAGGGCGGGGCGATCCTCGCCTCCGGCATGCTGCTCCTGCTGCTCGCCGAACCCGGCCGCCGCTTCGGCCACCGGATCATCTCGCGGGTCGAGAGCCTGTCGGGGCTGACATACGTGTTCATCGGGGTGCTCGGGATCGCGCTGGCGGGCGGCTTCCTCGACAACCGCATCCTGCCGCTCGGGGCCTTCGGCTCGATCCTGTCGGCCGGGGCCATTCCGCTGATCTACGCCCTCATCGGGCTCAAGGTCGGGGCCGAGTTCAGCTCGATCCTCGAAAGCCTCGAAGAAACGGAGGACGCGTGATGTATCTCGTCGCCATGGCCGCGGGCTTTCTGCTGATCCTGATGGGGCTCTACGGCGCGCTCACACACCGCAACATCCTGCGGATGATCGTGGGCTTCACACTGGCCGACAGCGGCGTGCACCTCGTGCTCGTCGCGGTGGGTTATCTGCCAGGCCGCACCGCGCCCATTCTTGACAGCGCCGTGCCGCTCGACGAGGCCGCCCAGCGGATCATCGACCCGGTGCCGCAGGCGCTGGTGCTGACCGCCATCGTCATCGGCCTCGGCATCACCGCCCTGATGCTGGCCTATGCCTACCGGCTCTTCCGCACCCGCAAGAGCCTCGACATCGCTGAGTTCACGGAGCTGAAATGGTAAGCGCCATCTACATCATCGCCACCGGTCTCGGCGCGGGTTTCCTGATCGGCCTCCTGAAAGACGACCGCAAGGGCGACGCCTTCTTTCTCGCCGTTGCCGCGCTCGCCGCCATGGCGTGGATTTCGGTCTCCTGGACGCTGGCGCTGACAGCCGGCGTGGCCGAGCCGCAGCAGATCATCACCGCCGGTGTTCAGCCGCCCTTCGCGATCAACCTGCGGATGGGGCTGGCCGAAGCCGGGCTGCTCTCGGTGATCACCCTCACCGGCCTCGTATCGGCCTTCTATCTCAGGCCCGCGCTGATGCAGCTCGGACGGCGGGCCGCGGCGGTTCTGGTGATCCTCGTGATGGCCCTCTCGGGCCTCGTGTTGACGCGCGACGTGTTCAACCTCTTCGTGTTCTTCGAACTCATCGTCATCGCCACCGGCGGGCTGGTGCTGCTCTCGAACGACAAGCGCGCCGTGGCGGCAGGGTTCAAATATCTCGTCGTGAGCCAGGTCATCAGCGTGCTCCTGCTCATCGGCATCATCTTCACCTACCACGCCCAGGGCTCGCTCAACATCGACGACATCCCGGCCCAGCCGATGGCCTTCACCGGGGCCGGGCTGGCACTGTTCCTCGTGCTCATCGCGCTGGTGGTCGAGCTCAAACCCTTCCCCGCAAACGGCTGGGCGCTCGACATCTACGAAGCTGCGCATCCGGGCTTCTCGGCACTGTTTTCCGCAGCCTCCGCCACCACCGCGCTCTATGCCGCCGACAAGCTCTTTGCCGTCGCCGGACCGGACTGGCTGCCGCTGGCCACGGGGCTGGGGCTCATCAGCTTCCTCGGCTCCAACATTCTTGCGCTTGCGCAGCGCAGTGACCGGCGTTTGCTCGGCTATTCGTCGGTGGGCCAGATCGGGCTGGTGCTCGTTGTGCTGGGCCAGCGCGACATTCTCGGCGACGCCTATCTCTACGTTGCCGGCGGCATACTGATTACCCATGCCATCGCCAAGGCCGGGCTGTTCTGGCTCTCGGGGCTGGTGACGGGGCGCGATCTGGCCGACTGGGCGGTGCTGCGCGCCAACCCGGTGCTCGTCCTTGCCTTCGCCTCCTTCGTGGCGATGCTGCTGGGCCTGCCGCCCTTCGCCGGCTTCTACGCCAAGTGGGACCTTGCCCATACGCTCGTTGCCGCCGACCGCCTGCCGGTTCTTGTGCTCGTGCTGATCGGCGCGCTGATCGAGGCGGGCTATCTGTTTCGCTGGTTCGGCATGGCGATGAAGCGCAAAAGCGCGGTCGCCTTCCCCGGATTTGCGCTCGACAAGGTGACGGCCGTGATCATCGCCATGGTCGCGGGCTGGGGCTTGGGCTACATCTGGGGCGCGGCGGGGGCACACCCCAACCTGATGCTGGCAACGCCTCTGGCTTTCGCGCTCCTGTTCCTCGTGCTCGAACCGCTCCCGGCATGGGCGAAGAACCTCCTCGCCATTGCCGGGCTCCTCGGCTGGGTTGCCCTGCGCTATCCCGACTATGACCCGCTCCAGCTTGTCTTTGCCCTGGTGATGCTGGCGGGCGGCGCGGTGATCCTGCTGGCCTCGTTCCACGTGCGCGGGCGGCGGCTGGGTTTCTACCCGCCCGCGATGCTGATGTATGCGGGGCTGGCGATGCTGATCGACGCGCAGACGTCGTTTCAGTTCTTCGCGGCATGGGAGATCCTCACGCTCGGCTCCTATTTCCTCATCCTGCGCGGCCAGGACAGCGAGCCGCATGCGCTCTCCTACATCCTCTTCAGCCTCGGCGGCGCTTTTGCGATCCTCGCGGGCTTCGCCCTCGCGGCGATGGGCATCCAGCCCTTCGCGCTCGTCAACCTCGCCGCCATTGCCGAAGCCGGGCTCGCCATCGCGCCGTGGGTCTTTGTCCTGCTTGCCGTGGGGTTCATGACCAAGACTGCCGCGATCGGCCTGCATATCTGGTTGCCCGGCGCCCATGCCGAGGCGGAAACCGACGTCTCCCCCATGGTTTCGGGCATTTTGCTCAAGGCGGGGCTGTTCGGCCTTTGGCTGCTTCTGATCTACATGGGCCGGCAAACCCTCTGGGGCGTCGACCTGACCCATGTGCTCGTCTGGATCGGGGCGCTCTCGGCCTTTCTCGGTGCGGTGCTCGCGATCTTTCAGGAAGACGCCAAGCGGCTCCTTGCCTATTCCTCGATCAGCCAGATGGGCTATGCGCTCTTCGGCCTTGCGCTGATGAACCACCTCGGCTGGCTGCTGGCGCTGATGTTCGTCATCAACCACTTCGTCTACAAGTCGATGCTCTTCCTTGCCGTGGGCGGGGTGAAGGAGCGCACCCATACCAAGCTCATGTACAAGATGGGCGGGCTCATCACGCTGATGCCCTTCACCTTTATCTCGGTGCTCGTGGGCATCATCGCCATGTCGGGTGTGCCGCCGCTGTCTGGCTTCGGGGGGCGCTGGGTGTTCTACAACGCGATCATGGCCTCCGATCTGCGCCTGCCGATGGTGCTGATCTTCATCACCGGGCCGATTGGCTTCCTCTACCTGTTCCGCCTGATCCACACGATCTTCCTCGGCCAGCTCAAGGATGAGCACCGCAAGCTCAGGGAGGCGCCCTTCTGGATCGTCCTGCCGCAGATGCTCTTCGTGGCCTTCCTCATCGCCTTCGCCGTGCTGCCCGGCATGATGCTCCGGCGCGTTGACGCCTACATCGCCACGATAACCGGTGATCAGGCGCTGACATGGTCGGGCCGGGTCATCACCTCCGAATTCGGCTACTGGAACCCCATTGCCATCGCGGCGGTGATCGGTGCGATCTTCGTGCTTGTGCTGGCGCTTCTCCTCGCAATCAACCACAACGCCACGCGGGTGAAGCAATTCAACATCGTCTTCTCCGCCGAGCGCCCCTACAAGCCGCAGACCACCCATTTCGCGTGGAACTTCTTCGCGCCCTACCGCAAGGCGCTTGGCTTCCTTGAAAGCCCGGTGGTGACAACCTTCTGGGGCGCACTCACCGATAGCCTGCACGCGAGCGCCGACTTTGCCCGCCGGATCTACACCGGCAACGGGCAGACCTATGCGCTTCAGGTGGTGGCCTTCGTCGTCGCCGTCTACCTCATCGCGATGGGAGGGGTGTCATGACCTTCGAGTGGATCCAGATCGCCTATGCCGCGCTCACGCTGTTCATCGTCATCAACTACGGGCTGATCATGACGGCGGTGGTGCGCAAGATCGGCGCGCGGGTCGGGGGCCGCTACGGTATCCCCGTGTGGCAAAACTATATCGACCTCGTGAAGAACTTCGCCCTGCGCTCGAAGATCAGCCACGGGGTGATGTTCTACCTCGGACCGGTCTTCCGGCTGACCGGCGGGATCGGGCTTCTGCTCTTCGTGCCGACGATCTACGGCTCGGTGATGTTTCAGAATTTCAGCTTCGCGGGCGATCTCATTCTTGCGCTCTACTTCATCTTCTTCGGCACGCTGGGCATGGCACTGGGCGCGGGCGAGAGCGGGCATCCGCTGGCCGCGATCGGGGTCAGCCGTGGGCTGGCGCAGGTCACCGCGGCCGAGCTGCCGCTGGCACTCGCCGTCTTCGCGATCTCGCTGCAATACCAGACCCTCAACATCACCGAGATCGTCGCCGCCCAGCAAGGCTCGATCTTCAACTGGACGCTGTTCACCAACCCGGTGGCCACGGTTGCGGCGATGTTTGCCTTCGTAGGCACGATGATGCGCTCGCCGTTTGACGTGGTCATCGCGCCGCAGGAAATCCCGATCGGCCCGCCGACCGAATACCACTCGGCCTATCTCGCCCTGATGCAGACCAACCGGGTTTTGTTCCCGGTGGCCAAGGTGGTCATCTACATGAACCTCTTCTTCGGCGGCGCCACCAACTGGGCCGAGTTCTCGATCAAGGTCTTCTCGATCTACATGGTCTCGGTGCTGATCGGCGTGGTCCACCCGCGCTTCCGCGTCGAGCAATCGATCCGCTTCTTCCTCAAATGGGGCCTGCCCGTGGGCGTCCTCGCAATCTTGATGGTGTAACCCATGAAAGACGTCGACAAGAGCTTCAGGAAAGACACCGAGACGGAAATCCCGCTGCGCGAGGAGCTTCAGCCGCGCACGGTCACGGCCCCCGACGGCCAGAAAATCGAGATCGACCCGTTGCAGGACTACTTCTGCCAGGAGCCGCCCAAGGTTCACAAGCAGAGCTACCTCAAGATCGTCGAGGATTTCTACAACTGGGCGCGGGCAAATTCGCTCTGGATCCTCGGCTTCGGCACCGGCTGTGGCGCCATCGAGATGCGCCCGCTGATGACCCCGCGGTTCGATGCCTACCGCTATGGTATCCAGTGGCGACCGACACCGCGGCAGGCCAACCTGTTGGTGATCTCGGGCTACCTCTCGGTCAAAACCCTCAAACGCGCCATCCGCGCCTATGAGCAGATGCCGAGCCCGAAATACGTCATGGGGCTTGGCTCCTGCACGATCAACGGCGGCATGTATTGGGATAGCTACAACACGATCAAGAAGCTCGACGAATACCTGCCCGTCGATCTCTATATCGCCGGCTGCATGCCGCGCCCCGAGGCCCTGCTTGCAGGCTTCATGGAGCTCAAGAAGAAGATCCGTAAGGGCGAGGGCGAGGGGGCGAACAAATACGCCGAGAATTTCGATTGGTACAAGGCCAACCAGAAGTCCGTGATCAAGGACTGGGACATGCCGGATTACAACTGGTGAGATGATGCGCGACCTCTATGACCATATGAAAACCCGCTACCGCCTCGGTGATCTGACCGAGCAGCGGGCGAACCTTGCTTTCGTCGACGTGGCGCAGGACGAGCTGCGCGCGCTCCTCGTCGAGCTGCGCGACGTGCACGGCTTCACCCATCTCGTGCTGCTGACGGCGGTCGACTGGATCGAGGAGGGGCGGTTCCAGCTCACCTACATGGTGAACAACCGGACCGCCAACCTCACCCTCGGCCTGCGCGTCTACCTCGACCGCAAAAGCCCGGTGGGCAACACGATCCACGATCTTTGGCCCACGGCGGCCACCTACCAGCGCGAGTTGCGCGAGATGTTTGGGATCAGTTTCCCCGGCTCCCCCCGGGTGGACGAGGAGTTTATCCTCGAAGGCTGGACCGACATGCCGCCCTACCGGCGCGACTTCGACACGCTCGCCTACAGCCAGCAGACCTATGCGGAACGTGGCGGGCGCGAGACCCATGATCCGCGCGACCACATGCAGAAAAAGCTCTATCCGGAGGGCCGGCCATGATGCGTTACGAGCCCGACCGCAGCCAGTATCCGCAACCCGACGCCGACGGTAAACTCGAGATTGATCTTGAGACGGGCAAGTATCTCAAGCTCTGGCACGGCCCCAACCACCCCGGCATCACCGGCAATATGAGCGTCGAGCTCACTGTCTGCGGCGACGAGGTGGTCGAGGGCAAAACCCACGTGGGCTACCTGCACCGGGGCTTTGAGAAGCTGATGGAGCGGCGCACCTTCATCCAGGTCTTTCCGATCGTCTGCCGGGTCTGCGTGCCCGAGCCCGATTTCAACGAGTGGTGCTATGCCGCCGCTGTCGAGGAGCTGGCCGGAATCGAGGCGCCGGAGATGGCGCAGTGGATCCGCACGATGATCCTCGAGATGGGCCGGTTCAACTCCTACATGATGGCGATGGGCGGCATCGCCGGCGCGCTCGGCATGGGCGTGGTCGGCCAGTGGATGACCTACGTGCGCGACATCATGCTCGACCGCTTCGAGGAACTGACCGGCGCACGCATCTACCACATGTTCATCCTGCCCGGCGGCGTGCGCGGACACCTGCCCGAAGGCTTTGCCGAGCGGATGGAAGAGGTGCTGCAGACCGCCGAGCGCTACCTCGCCGACGTCGACAAGGTGATGTTCACAAATGCGGTGTTCAAGACGCGAACGAAGGGTGTTGGCCACATTGATCCTGCACTTTTCGAACAATACGGCGTGACGGGCCCGAACGCCCGCGCCGGCGGCGTGGCCAAGGATGTGCGCAAGGATGCGCCCTATCTCGTCTACGATCAGCTTGAGTTCCAGCCCGTCACCGAGGAAGCCTCCGACATCTGGGCGCGCAGCATGGTGCGCCGGCGCGACATCGACGTGTCGATCTCGCTGATCCGCCAGATCCTCGCCAAGATGCCGAAGGAAGGCCCGGTGATGGCGACGCTGCCCAACGTGCTGCACTGGAAGATCCCGCGTGGCGAAACCTACGTGGCGGGAGAGAGCTCGCGCGGCGAATACGGCTATTATCTGGTGACCGACGGCTCCGGCTATCCGCGCCGCGTCAACGTTCGTGGCCCCAGCTACACCCATGCCATGTCGCTGCTCGAACACCTCATTCCCGGCACCAACATCGCCGATGTGGCGGCCCTGATGGTGTCGCTTCACACCTATCCGCCAGAGATCGAGAGGTAACGACCATGGGCTTTCGCGACGTCCTCTCCCCCTTCACCGCGTGGAAACACGTGATC
>JANTFS010000011.1 GCA_024763335.1 Paracoccaceae bacterium
GATGGACGGACGATCAATTGGGATATTCTCGAGATGCAGGCCGGAGATGCCGATCCCGAGCTCTTTTCGTTTCTCAGCACTGGGCCAAGAGTGGCTCAAGTCTCCTGCGGAATCACGCATACGAACGAAAGGACGCATGAAATCATTGAGAAGAACCTCGCGCGTTCTGCGATGTATGGCGGGCATATCGATGGCGTTGGTCCGCGCTATTGCCCGTCTATCGAGGACAAGATCGTGCGATTTTCGGAGAAGCCGTCGCACCAGGTGTTTCTCGAGCCAGAGGGACTGGATGACCATACTGTCTACCCGAACGGAATCTCGACATCTTTGCCCGTGGATGTGCAGACGGAGTATGTGCATTCCATTCGCGGGCTAGAAGCAGTTCGCATCCTTCAGCCGGGATATGCCATCGAATACGATTACGTCGACCCGAGATCACTGGGGCAGACTCTTGAGGCCCGGGATGTCACCGGTCTTTTCCTTGCCGGGCAGATCAATGGGACCACCGGGTATGAGGAAGCGGCGGCGCAAGGGGTTGTCGCCGGTTTCAATGCGGCGCTGAAGGCGTTGGGACGGGAACCCGTGATTTTCAGCCGGATGAGTTCCTACATTGGCGTGATGATCGACGATCTCATAACGCGCGGTGTGACTGAGCCTTATCGCATGTTTACCTCGCGGGCAGAATTCAGGCTTTCGCTGCGTGCGGACAATGCAGACCAGCGGCTGACGCCGCTCGCGCTTGAGCTTGGTGCGGTTTCGCCGACACGCCGCGCCGCGTTCTTGGCGAAAATGGAAGCGCTGGATGGTGCGAGATCGGCGTTGGACCAAGCGAGCTACACACCGGCGCAAGCGCGGTCTGTTGGGGCGAAGGTCAGTGAAGATGGCGCGCGGCGCACCGGCTTCGAGCTCTTGTCTCTGCCAGGCGTGACTTTCGATGACCTCTTGGAGAGTCAGCCTGAATTACAGAGCGTGGCGCCGCCGATCCGGCGCCAGATCGAAAAGGACGCGCTCTACGCCAACTATATTGAACGGCAAAAAAAGGAGGTCGACGCGCTGCGTCGGGATGAAGCTCAGGCCATCCCCGCCGATTTCGACTATCTGCGGCTGAATGGCCTCACGCATGAATTGTCGGCGAAGCTCGACAGGATACGGCCCGAAACAATCGCCCGGGCGGCGCGAATCGAGGGAATGACCCCGGCCGCATTGACGCTAATTCTTGCAAAAATCCGCCAAGGCGAGAGGGCGCAGGCGGGATGACGAGACCACGGGATGAGGAAATCTTCGCCAATGTTTCACGTGAAACACGCGATCGGCTGGAGATCTATGCGAAACTCCTCGCGAAATGGAACCCCAAGATCAATCTTGTTGCCGCCTCCACACTGCCAGACCTGTGGTCGCGCCACTTTCAGGACTCGGCACAACTTCTGGAGATCTCGCAAAAGGATGCCGAAAGCTGGGGTGATCTTGGATCAGGCGGCGGGTTTCCCGGTTTGGTGATCGCGATCCTGGCACGCGAGCTTCGGCCAGGGCTTCGCGTCACCTGCGTGGAGAGCGATCACCGGAAAGCCGCCTTTCTGCAAACGGTCGTGCGTGAGACCGGCCTTGATGCGGGCGTGATCGTGGGGCGCATCGAAAACATCACTCCGCTGAATGCCGATGTGATGTCGGCGCGCGCCCTGGCCCCGCTGTCTCGCCTGCTGGACTTTGCCGAGCGACATCTTGCCCAAGGAGGCGAAGCGCTGTTCCTGAAAGGAGCGGGGTATCAAAAAGAGCTCAAGGAAGCTCTTGATCGGTGGACGTTCCGGTTGGATACATACCCCAGCAAGACGAACTCGGACGCAACCGTTTTGAAAATTGGAGAGCTCCAGCGTGTCTGACCCGATCCGGCCCAAGGGCCCCAAGATCATAGCGATCACAAATCAGAAGGGGGGCGTGGGCAAGACCACGACAGCAATAAATCTTGGCGCGGCGCTTGCCGAGGCGGGCAAAAAGGTTCTGCTTGTGGATCTCGATCCGCAGGGCAACGCTTCGACCGGTTTGGGAATAGATGCAAATCGGAGATCCATGTCGACCTATGAGCTTCTGCTCGATGAGGCGCCACTGGAACAGGTGATTCAGGAAACCGATGTTCCAGGCCTTTGGATCGCACCCGCGACAATCGATCTTTCGTCGGCAGATATCGAACTGGTCTCGAATGAAAAGCGCGTCTATCTCCTGCATGATTCGCTTCGTGCTCCGGCTGTTGCAGACCGGGGGCTCGATTTCATCCTTGTGGATTGCCCACCCTCCCTCAATCTTCTGACCGTCAACGCGATGGTGGCCGCGCATTCCGTTTTGGTGCCGTTACAGAGCGAGTTCTTTGCACTTGAGGGGCTTTCGCAGTTGATGCTGACAATTCGAGAGGTGCGGCAGACCGCCAATCCCGAATTGCGCATCGAAGGCGTGGCTCTGACGATGTATGACAGCCGCAACAATCTCTCGAAGCAAGTTGAAGCTGACGCGCGAGAAAACCTCGGCGAATTGGTGTTCAAGACTGTCATACCGAGAAATGTCCGGGTCAGCGAAGCGCCGTCATATGCTCTGCCGGTTCTGAGCTACGATCCGACATCGAAAGGCAGCATCGCCTATCACGACCTCGCGCAAGAAGTGATTACCAGAGAATAGGGGAAGATACATGAGCAAGACACCCACGCGGGGCCTCGGGCGCGGGCTTTCGGCCCTCATGGCGGATGTTTCCCCCGAAGAGCCTCAGGGGAACAAACCCGCCGCGCAGCCACGGCGCGCAGATCAGATGGTACCCGTCGATCAGATCGAACCGAACCCTGACCAGCCCCGGCGAACATTTACACCGGCGGAATTGGAGGATCTCGCGGCATCCATTCGTGAAAAGGGCGTGATCCAACCTTTGATCCTGCGCGCCAGCCCGCGTCGGGCCGAGGCCTATGAAATCGTGGCGGGAGAGCGGCGTTGGCGCGCGGCGCAGATGGCCCAGCTGCATGAGGTTCCGGCGCTGATCCGGGACTATTCCGATACCGAGGCACTCGAAGTTGCAATCATCGAGAACATCCAGCGGTCGGACCTGAATGCCGTGGAGGAAGCGGCGGGATATCGCGAACTCATGGATCGGTTTGGACATACCCAGGAAAAGCTCGCCGAAGCGCTGGGCAAGAGCCGATCTCACATCGCGAACATGCTGCGGCTGCTGACATTGCCCGACGATGTCAAATCATTGGTGGTTTCGGGTGCACTGTCTGCCGGCCATGCTCGGGCCCTGATCACATCAGACGATCCGTCCGCGCTGGCGCGTGAGGTGGTGGCAAAAGGTCTTTCTGTCCGCGAGACGGAAAAGCTGGCGAGAAAGCCGAAACCGGCCGAAAAAGAGAACAAGCCTGTGCCGAGGCCTGGGAAAGATGCGGATACGATCGCGCTGGAAAAGGATCTGTCGGCGGCGCTTGGGATGAAGGTGTCCATCGATCACAAGGCGGGTGGGGAAACTGGAAGCCTGACCGTGAAATACGGCACGCTTGAACAGTTGGACGATCTTTGTGCGAAGCTCGGTCGCTGATTAGTCCGGCAGGAGCGCGGATACGACGGCGTTGAGAACAGCGACGCCGCGTTCCGTTGCCACGAGTTGATTGCCTTGAGAAACTACCAGGCCGGATTCCCGTAATTCATGGATTTTACGTGTCTTTATTGGTTTTCCCAGGATCCTTTCATACCGGGAAAGATCAAGACCTTCACGGGTTCTGAGGCTCATCATCAGGTACTCGCTCGCATGATCCCGGCGTGACAGGAGATGGCGGTGATGCTCACCCGAGCCGTTCTTGGCGACGGACTCGAGCCAGGCCGAAGGGGCAAGAGGCGTTTCGGTTGCAAACCGGCCACGCGACCGGGTGATCCGACCATGTGCGCCGGGCCCGACCCCGACATAATCACCGCCCCGCCAATAGATCAGATTGTGCCGCGATTCTTCGCCCAGTTTGGCATGATTAGAGACTTCATATGCCGGAAGCCCGGCGGCGGATGAGAGCGCACGGGTCAGCTCGAACATGTCTGCTGCCAGATCTTCATCGGGCAAGCCAGCCAGCTTGCCGCGCTGGGCTCGGTTGCCGAATGCCGTTCCGTCTTCGATCGTGAGCTGGTAGAGCGATAAGTGATCGGGATCGAGCGAAAGCGCGCGGCGGAGTTCGGATTCCCAGTCTGCAAGGGATTGGTGCTGGCGGGCATAGATCAGATCAAAACTGACGCGATCAAACACGGACCTTGCGAGCTCAAATGCGAAAAGCGCCGTGTCTGCATCATGCAAGCGCCCGAGCCGGCGCAGATCATCGTCGTTCAAAGCCTGAACTCCGAGGGACACGCGGTTTACACCGGCAGAATGATAGCCCTCGAAACGCGCCGCCTCGACAGAGGACGGGTTGGCCTCCAGCGTAACCTCGAGATCATTGGCAACTGTCCACCGGGCATGGGCCTTGTCGAGAATTGCGCCGATCAACCGCGGCGCCATCAATGACGGTGTTCCGCCGCCGAAATAGACACTGTTGAGCACCCGGCCGGGCGTTTCATCCGCATAGGCATCGAGCGCGGAAAGGTAGGCCCCAAGCCAGATGTCGTGGTCAATCTGGCGCGCGACATGGCTGTTGAAATCGCAATAGGGGCACTTGGCTTCGCAGAAGGGCCAGTGGACGTAGAGGCCAAACCCTCCGGAGCGCCAGTCGTCAGGCAAAACAGCCCTCAACGAGTTTTGCAAAAGCCATGGCGCGGTGGCTCATCGCATGCTTTTCGGAGGGCGGCATTTCACCGAAGGTCTGGGTTTTGCCATCGGGGAGAAAAACCGGGTCAAATCCAAAGCCGTTTTCGCCGCGCATCGGCCAGACGATGCGGCCATCGACCTGCCCTTCGAAGATTTCATCGTGACCGTCGGGCCAGGCCAGACAGAGCGTGGCATTGAAATGTGCGGTGCGGGGTTCGGGAGCAGCCTTCTCCTCGAGCAGCGACCAGACTTTCGCCATCGCCATCGGGAAATCCCGGCCATGAGGCGTTTCGGCCCAATCGGCCGTGTATACGCCCGGTGCCCCATCCAGCGCGTCAACGATGATGCCGCTATCGTCGGACAAGGCAGGCAGCCCGGACTTCTGAGCCGCATAATGCGCCTTGATCCTCGCGTTGCCGGCGAAGGTGTCTTCGGTCTCGTCCGGCTCCTCAAGCCCAAGCTCGCCGGCGGAAACCACCTCGACCCCGAACGGTGCCAAAAGCGCGCCGATCTCGCGGATTTTTCCCGCATTGTGAGAGGCGATTACCAGCTTGTTGCCTGTGAACCTGCGGGTCATGAGACGGCTGCGGTCTGCGCGGCGACGAGTTCGGCGACACCCTTGTCGGCAAGTTCCATGAGCCGGGCCATTTGTTCATGCGAAAAGGTTGACCCCTCGGCCGACATCTGAACCTCGACAAGGCGCCCCGAGCCGGTCATCACAAAGTTCCCGTCCACTCCCGCCTCGCTGTCTTCCGGATAGTCGAGATCAAGCACGGTCTGGCCGGCGTAGATGCCGCAGGAGACCGCCGCGACGGGATCGCCCAGAGGATCGCTCAGGATATCGCCCGCCTTGAGGAGCTTGTTGACAGCAAGGCGCAGGGCAACCCAACCGCCGGTAATCGAAGCGCAGCGGGTTCCCCCATCGGCCTGGATTACATCGCAATCGACGGTGATCTGGCGTTCACCCAGCGCCTGCCGGTCAACGCCCGCCCGCAGCGAACGCCCGATGAGCCTTTGGATTTCAACAGTCCGCCCGCCTTGCTTGCCAGCCGCCGCCTCGCGCCGCATCCGCGTATTCGTCGCGCGCGGCAGCATCCCGTACTCCGCGGTCACCCAACCTTGGCCCGAGTTCCTCAGAAACGGCGGCACGCGTTCTTCAATGGTCGCCATGCACAGAACGTGCGTGTCGCCAACCTTGATCATGCAGGAGCCTTCGGCGTGTTTTGTCACCCCCGTCTCAATTGAAATCGGGCGCATTTCATCTATCTTTCGACCAGACGGGCGCATGGGCATTCCTTCCTTTCGATTTGGGCTCAAGTCTCACGGCACCCGAAAAAACGCAAGCCCGATCCGGGCGGAGCAGAGGCAGATGGCACATAGCCCGCTACTTGACGAGTTGAACGAGCGGTCCCGGGAAGTGTTTCGCCGGCTCGTCGAGTCCTATCTTGCGACGGGCGAGCCGGTTGGCTCCCGCACATTGACGCGCGCCATGACGGAGAAGGTCTCGGCGGCGACCGTGCGCAACGTGATGCAGGATCTCGAGTTCATGGGCCTGCTCGATAGCCCGCATGTTTCGGCCGGGCGCATACCGACGGAGACTGGGCTTCGGTTGTTTGTCGACGGGCTCCTGGAAGTTGGCGATCTTTCGCAAGACGATCGCGCGAAGATTGATGAGACGGTCCAGTCGAACAGTGCCGATGTTGCATCCCTGATGGACAGGGTCGGATCCGCCCTGTCGGGAATCACCGCAGGGGCCAGTCTCGTGCTTACGCCGAAGCACCAGGAATCGCCGATCTCGCATATCGAATTCGTCAGCCTCGGAACGGACCGGGCGCTCGCGGTTCTGGTGTTCTCTGACGGACATGTCGAGAACCGGCTGTTCAAGACGCCGCCCGGGCAAACCCCGGCGTCGATGCGGGAAGCGGCGAATTTTCTGAATGCGATCGCGGAAGGAAAGACGATCGCGGAGTTGCGCACGTCGATCGAACAGGAAATCGCCTCGCGCCGTCAGGAGCTCAATTCTCTGGCCCAGGAGCTTGTCGAACAGGGGTTGGCGCTCTGGGCCGGCGCCAACGAGAAGCATGAACGGCTGATCGTGCGGGGGCGGTCGAACCTGATCGAGGCGGAAGCCGAAACCAACGATTTTGAACGGATCAGAACCCTGTTCGATGATCTGGAGCGGAAGCGCGACATTGCCGGCTTTCTCGAACTCGCCGAAGAGGGCGAAGGTGTTCGCATTTTCATCGGATCGGAAAACAAGCTTTTTTCACTTTCGGGTAGCTCTTTGGTGGTTTCTCCATATATGAACGCTGACCGGAAGATAGTCGGAGCGGTTGGCGTGATTGGGCCGACACGTCTCAATTATGGCCGTATCGTTCCGATCGTGGACTACACGGCACAACTGGTGGGAAGGCTGATTTCCGACCGGGGTAGAAGGTAAGGACATGGCAGACGCAAAAAAGAAAAGTGGCCTCTCTGACGTAGATGCGGCGATCGAGGAAATCATGGCAAACGTGGAAGGTGGTGCGGGGCCGGACGACACGGCGACAGGCCGGGGCGAAGCGCCCGAGATCGATATCGAGGCGGTGCTCGCGGAACGTGACGAGCTTCGCGACAAGTTCATGCGTGCAATTGCCGACGCGGAGAACACGCGCAAGCGAGGCGAACGGGACCGACGCGAAGCCGAACAATACGGTGGCTCGAAGCTGGCCCGCGACATGTTGCCCGTCTATGACAACCTCAAGCGCGCGCTGGAGGTTGTGGATGATGATTTGCGCACACAGGCCCCCGGCCTGATCGAAGGCGTCGAGCTGACGATGCGCGAACTTCTCAACATTTTCGAGAAGCACGGGATCACCAAGATCACGCCCAAGGTTGGCGACAAGTTCGATCCGCAATTGCACCAGGCGATGTTCGAGGCACCCGTGCCCGATACGAAGGCCGGTGACATCATCCAAGTGATGGGCGAGGGCTTCCTGCTTCATGATCGGCTCTTGCGTCCGGCGCAGGTCGGGGTGTCATCAAACCCGGGTTAGGAGCTGCGAAGGGTCTTTAACTCGTAGATCAAGTCGAGCGCCTGTTTTGGCGTCAGCTCGTCGGGGTGGACCTCGGCGAGCTTTTCTTCCAGCGCTGACGGCGTCTGTGGCGACACCACCGGGGGTGAACTCGCGGCAGAAAACAACGGCAAGTCGTCAATCAGGTCTTTCGGACCGCGATGCCCTTCCCGATCTCCCTTTTCCAGCGCCTCGAGAACAACCCGTGCGCGGTCGACAACGGCCGTGGGAAGGCCCGCCAGTTTCGCCACCTGAACACCATAGGACCGATCTGCCGCACCCTTTCGGACCTCGTGCAGAAAGATCACCTCGCCACCCCACTCCTTCACCGCGATGGTTGCGTTCTCGACCCCGTCCAAATCCTGTGCAAGTTGTGTAAGTTCATGATAATGCGTGGCAAAGAGGGCACGGCATTGGTTGACTTCATGCAAGTGCTCCAGCGTTGCCCAGGCGATCGACAACCCATCCCAGGTGGCCGTGCCGCGCCCGATCTCGTCGAGAATGACAAGCGCATGGTCATCGGCCTGATTGAGGATCGCCGCCGTCTCGACCATCTCGACCATGAAGGTGGACCGGCCGCGCGCCAAATCGTCGGAGGCACCCACCCGCGAAAACAGCTGTGAGACCAACCCGATCCGCGCCGCCCGGGCCGGGACGAAACTCCCCGCCTGCGCCAACAACGCAATCAGGGCGTTCTGACGCAGGAACGTCGATTTACCGGCCATGTTGGGCCCGGTCAGCAGCCAGATGTCTGCCCCGCTTGATCCATCCGCGAGGCTGCAATCGTTCGCGATGAAAGGCTCGCCCCCCTGAGTTCTGAGCGCTTTTTCCACCACCGGATGCCGCCCGCCGATGATTTCAAACGCCCGGCTCTCGTCAATCTGTGGACACACCCAATCCTGATGCGCGGCAATGTCGGCGAGAGCCGCGCCGACATCCATCTCGGCCAGCGCACGCGCGGCGTCTCCAAGCTGGATCGAATGGTCGAGAACGGCCCGGCGGAGATCCTCAAAGAGGCGTTTTTCGATCTCGAGCGCGTGGTTGCCGGCATTGAGGATTTTCGTCTCGAGCGCGCTCAGCTCGATCGTGGTGAAGCGCACCGCGTTGGCCGTGGTCTGGCGATGGATGAACGTGTCGTTGAGGGGTGGCGACAGCATCTTGTCGGCATGAACCGCCGTCGTTTCGATGAAATAGCCCAACACGTTGTTGTGCTTGATCTTCAGGCTGGAAACGCCGGACAGCTCGGCAAATTCGCCCTGCATCCGCGCGATAATGCCACGTCCCTCGTCGCGCAGCTGGCGGGCTTCATCGAGCTCGTGATCGCAGCCGGCGGCGATGAATCCGCCATCACGAACCAGGAGCGGCGGTTCGGCAACCAACATCTCGTCGAGCTGCTGGCGCAGGGTCTCATGCCCCGCGAGGAGCTGTGCGAACCCATCAAATGCGTCTGGCAGTCTCCGGCTTTTGCAAAGCTCGGCGATTGCGGTGGCGGCCTCGAGCCCGCCGCGAATGGCGGCGAGGTCGCGCGGTCCGCCGCGTCCGAGAGACAGGCGAGAGAGCGCCCGGTCGATGTCCGGGGCGCGACGAAGCGCATCCCGCAAATCTTCCCGGAATCGAGACTGTTCCACCAGAAACGAGACGTTTTCGAGGCGATTGTAAATCGTTTTCAGAACCCGGGACGGGCTCGATATGCGTTGTTCGAGCAGTCGCCCACCGGCGGCTGTTACCGTCATGTCGATGGTGGACAGCAAGCCGCCCTCGCGTGACCCGGACAGCGAATGGGTGATTTCGAGGTTGCGCCGCGTCGCCGCGTCGATCTGCATCTGTTGCGACGCACTCTCCAGGATTGGCGGACGAAGAAGCGGAAGGTGCCCCTTTTGCGTGATCTCCAGATATTCAACGACCGCGCCCATGGCGCCAAGTTCGGCCCGCCCGAACCGCCCGAAGGCCTCCAGGGTTCCAACCCGAAAGAGTTCAAGCAACCGTTTCTCGGCAGAGGCGGAATCAAAGGCCGCGCTTCCCAGCGGGCTCAGGGATAGGCCCAAATCAGAGACTATTTCACTGACTTTCAGATCAATTCCGTCTGCGACCACAAGCTCGCGCGGGGCCAGCCGAGCCAGTTCGGGGCCGAGCCGCGCCATCGTGGTGGGCATGACTCGGAAGGCACCCGTCGAAATATCGACCCAAGCCAGAGCGGCTTCGCCCCTCACCAGGTTGAAAGCGGCGAGGAAATTGTGCCGGCGAGCGTCGAGCAGGCTTTCTTCCGTCAGCGTGCCCGGAGTGACGAGCCGCACGACATCGCGTTTCACAACTGCCTTGGCGCCGCGCTTTTTCGCCTCGGCCGGGTCTTCCATCTGCTCGCAGACAGCGACGCGAAACCCTTTTCGGATGAGGGTGAGGAGGTAACCCTCAGCTGCATGAACCGGAACGCCGCACATCGGAATGTCGTCGCCGAGGTGCTTGCCCCGTTTGGTCAGGGCGATGTCGAGCGCGTCGGCGGCGGCCTTCGCGTCATCGAAGAACATCTCATAGAAATCGCCCATCCGGTAGAACAACAGCGCATCAGGGTATTGCGCCTTGATCTCCAGATATTGCGCCATCATCGGCGTTGTGGCTTTCGCGGCAGTCACGCGGTCCCCCCCTCGGGTCATCGTCCGTGCAAGAGTAGTGAAGCCGGGAATCGGGGGAAAGGCCTTGCGGCGATTTTGCCTGACCGGCCAGGCCTGCCCATGCAATACCTGGGTCAATCGGAACCATTGCAGTTGAGGGGCCGGGGCGTGGCCGCTAAGAGAGAGGCGCAAATGACAGTTTGAAAGCACCCCCATGTCGAAAATGAAGATCACGCCCGAAGAGGCGCTCTCCTACCATCATGAACCTGCGCCGGGGAAATTTGACATCGCCCCGTCGGTTCCGATGACCACGCAGCGTGATCTCAGTCTTGCATATTCACCGGGGGTGGCGGTGCCCTGCGAGGCGATCTCGGAGAACCCCGAAACCGCCTATGACTACACCAACAAGGGCAACATGGTTGCGGTTGTTTCGAACGGCACGGCGGTGCTTGGGCTTGGAAACCTCGGTGCTCTGGCCTCGAAGCCGGTGATGGAGGGCAAGGCCGTCCTGTTCAAACGGTTCGCGGATGTCAACGCGTTCGATATCGAGCTTTGCAGCGAGGATGTGGACGAGATCGTCAAGGCGGTGAAGCTGATGGAGCCGACCTTCGGAGGGATCAACCTCGAAGATATCAAGGCGCCGGAATGCTTCATGATCGAGCAGCGTCTCAAGGAAGAGATGGACATCCCCGTCTTCCATGATGACCAGCACGGCACCGCGGTGATCACCGCTGCGGGGCTTTTGAATGCGCTCGAACTGTCGGGCAAGAAGATCGAGGACGTGAAAATCGTGCTCAATGGTGCCGGCGCTGCGGGAATTGCCTGTATCGAGCTGGTGAAAACGATGGGCGCGCGGCACGAAAACTGCATCGTTTGTGATACCCGCGGGGTGATATACCAAGGCCGCAAAGAGGGTATGAACCAGTGGAAATCGGCCCACGCCGTGAACACCGATTTGCGCACGCTGGAAGAGGCGATGCAGGGGGCGGATGTTTTTCTTGGCGTGTCGGTGAAGGGGGCGGTCACGCAGGAGATGGTGGCGCGCATGGCGCCGAACCCGGTGATCTTCGCAATGGCCAATCCCGATCCCGAAATCACCCCGGAGGAGGCGCAGGCCGTTCGGCCCGATGCGATCGTGGCCACGGGGCGATCGGACTACCCGAACCAGGTCAACAACGTTCTGGGCTTTCCCTACCTGTTCCGCGGCGCGCTCGACATTCACGCCCGCGCGATCAACGACGAGATGAAGATCGCCTGCGCGGAAGCTCTGGCGAAACTGGCGCGCGAAGACGTGCCGGACGAAGTGGCGATGGCTTATGGCAAGAAGCTGACGTTCGGGCGCGACTACATCATCCCCACGCCGTTCGATCCGCGGCTGATCCACACTATTCCGCCCGCCGTGGCGAAAGCAGGGTCTGACAGCGGTGTCGCTCGCCGACCGATCATCGACATGGAGCGCTACGTCAATGCGCTCAAGGCCCGCATGGATCCGACCGCCTCGATTCTGCGGTCGCTCAATGCCCGGGCCCGGCAGGCGCAGGCGACGATGATTTTTGCCGAGGGCGACGATCCCCATGTGCTGCGCGCGGCAGTAGCCTATCAGCGTAACGGGTTTGGCAAGGCGCTCGTTGTGGGGCGTGCGGCGGATGTGAAGCAGAAGCTCGAGGCCGTCGGGCTTGCCGATGCGGTGCATGAGCTGGACGTTGTGAACGCAGCCAATACCGAGCACCTTTCGACCTACAAGGAGTTCCTCTACGAGCGTCTCCAGCGCAAAGGCTTCGACCGGCATGACGTGCACCGGCTCGCGGCGCGGGACCGCCACGTGTTTTCGTCGCTGATGCTCGCACATGGCCATGGCGACGGATTGGTGACCGGCGCCACCCGCAAGGCTGCCCATGTGATGAACCTGATCAACTATGTTTTCGACGCAAAGGCGGAAGATGGCGCGGTCGGGATCACGGCGATCCTGCACAAGGGGCGGATCGTGCTCGTTGCCGATACGCTGGTGCATGAATGGCCCGATGAGGAAGATCTGGCCAACATAGCCGAACGCGCGGCGGATGTGGCCCGCGATCTTGGCCTGGAGCCCCGGGTTGCCTTCGTGAGTTTCTCCACCTTCGGCTACCCGGTGTCGGAACGTGCGGAGAAAATGCATGTCGCGCCCGACATTCTCGACCAGCGTGGCGTGGATTTCGAATATGATGGCGAGATGACGGCGGATGTGGCGTTGAACCCGAATGTCATGGCAAACTATCCGTTCTGCCGTTTGTCGGGGCCCGCCAACATTCTGATCATGCCAGCGCGGCACTCCGCCTCGATTTCGGTGAAGATGATGCAGGAACTGGCCGGCGCCACCGTGATCGGTCCGATCCTTGCCGGCGTCGAAAAACCGATCCAGCTCTGCTCGACGAGTTCGACGGCAAATGACATCCTCAACATGGCGATTCTCGCGGCCAGCAAGGTGGGCTGATGGCGATCTGGAACCTCGGGTCGATCAACGAAGACAGGTTCTACCGGGTGCCCCGGCTCCCCAAACCTGGTGAAACGCTGGACACCGTGGATTTCCAGATCGGTCTTGGCGGCAAGGGGGCCAACCAATCCGTCGCCGCGGCGCGGGCCGGCGCCTCCGTTTGGCACATCGGTTGTGTGGGGCCGGGCGGCGGCTGGGCCAAGGACCGCCTGACGCAGGCCGGTATCAACACCGCGCATGTGATGCAGGGCAGCGTTCCCACGGGACATGCCAACGTTCACGTCGATGCGCAGGGCGAAAACATGATCGTGGTCTTTCCGGGCGCCAATCGCGCCCTGACATGGCCGCAGATCGAGGCAGCGCTGAACGACAGCCAGAGCGGCGACTACCTCTTGCTTCAGAATGAAACGAACCTGACCGCCGAGGCCGCGCGCATGGCGCGAGAGAAAGGGCTGTTCGTTGTCTATTCCGCCGCGCCATTCCGTCCGGATGCCACGGCCGCTGTGCTCCCGTTTGTTGATCTGCTGGTTCTCAACGAGATCGAAGCGGTGCAGTTGGCCTCGGCGCTGGGCGCGCCGGCGGAGGCGCTGCCGGTTGCAAACCTGCTGACGACAAAGGGAGCGGCAGGCGCGCGCTGGCAGGATCTGCAAAGCGGTCAGGTCACGGAGGTTCCGGCCTTTCCGGTGGCCGCGGTAGACACGACCGGGGCGGGGGATTGTTTCATCGGCTACACGATTGCCGGGCTGGATCTTGGTCTGACAACGCAAGACGCCATGCGCCTTGGCGCCGCCGCCTCGGCGCTGAAAGTGACCCGTCGGGGAACCGCCGACGGAATTCCCGACCGGGCGGAAGTTGATGCGTTTCTGGCGGAGTTAGAGACATGACCGACGACCACGTCAGTGCACACGAGGCCGAGGAAGACGCGCGAAATGATGAGCTGATGCTCTGGCTCAACGGCCGGATCGTGGCGAAACGCGACGCGGTGGTTTCGGTGTATGATTCCGGGTTCATGCTCGGCGATGGGGTCTGGGAGGGGCTTCGGCTCCATGATGGGCGCTGGGCGTTTCTGGATGACCATCTCGACCGGCTCTTTGAAGCGGCAAAAGCCATAGATCTCGACATCGGGATGGACCGGGATGGTCTTACGGATGCACTTGAGGCGACCCGATTGGCGAACGGCATGCAATCTGACGCGCATGCGCGCCTGATGGTGACGCGCGGGCCAAAGACCCGCCCGTTTCAACACCCGGCGCTGAGTCGTCAAGGGCCGACGGTGGTGATCATCTTGGAGCATTCCCGGCCTGTTCAACCACGGCCGATTCGGATGGCAACCGTGCCGCATATCCGCGGCCTGCCGATGACTCAGGACCCCAAGCTCAATTCTCATTCCAAGCTGAATTGTGTGCTCGCCGCCATCGATGCGGAAAAGGCGGGGGCCGACGAGGCGTTGATGCTTGATGTGCATGGCTTCGTGAACACAACGAATTCGTGCAATTTCTTCATCGTGCGCAAGGGTGAGGTTTGGACCTCGACGGGTGACTATTGCATGAACGGCATCACGCGGGAGAGGGTGATCGAGATCTGCCGGGCGGAGGGAATTCCGGTTTTCGAGAAGAATTTCAGCCTGGTTGAGTGCTACGGAGCGGACGAAGCTTTCATGACGGGCACATTCGGTGCCCAGACACCGGTGGGCGAGATCGATGGCCGGGTGATCGGATCGGGTCAAATCGGCCCGGTTACGTTGCGGATTCGGGCGCTCTACAAGGCACTGATCCAGCAGGAAACGTCCTGATGCGGATCGCGATGTGGTCGGGCCCGCGCAACCTTTCGACGGCCATGATGTATGCCTTTGGCGCGCGCGATGATACGGCGGTTGTGGATGAACCCTTCTACGCGGCCTATCTCGAGGACACCGGGCTGGATCATCCGATGCGCGCGGATGTTCTGGCTTCGCAAGCGACTGATCCGAAGGTCGTTGCGCAGGCACTTTCAGGGCCTGTTCCGGCCCAAAAGACGCATTTCTATCAAAAACACATGTGCCAACACATGCGGCCGGGATTCCCGCTGGACTGGATGAGGGAGGTGACAAACGTGTTCCTGATCCGGCACCCGGCTCGGGTTGTCGAAAGCTTCCAGAAGAAACATGCGGACATTACCTTGGCGGACATCGGGTTTGTCCAACAGACCCGTCTGTTCGAAAGGGCGTCGGCACTGGGCGAAACTCCCGTGGTAATCGACAGCTCCGATCTCCGACGCGATCCGGAAGGCATGCTGCGCAGCTTGTGTTCGGCGATCGGGCTGGGTTGGGACCGGGCGATGCTCTCATGGCCGCGTGGTGGGCACCCGGACGACGGTGTTTGGGCGAGGCATTGGTATGGCGCCGTGCATCGTTCGACCACCTTTGCAGGGGCAGATGCCGATCTTCCGCTGTTGTCCGGTCGGGCGCAGCAGCTGGCGGCGGCGGCAATGCCGCATTACGAAGCTCTCGCGGCCATGAGACTGCGTGCTATCTCGTGATTTCCGCCTGAAAAGTGACACCTACAGGCGTTTTTTCCGCATGCCGAGCAAGCGCAGCCTCAGGGCGTTGAGCTTGATGAAACCGGCGGCGTCTTTTTGATCGTAGGCGCCCGCATCGTCTTCGAAGGTCACATGCTCTTCCGAGTAGAGAGAATAGTCCGACCACCGGCCGACGGTTTTTGCCGACCCCTTGTAGAGCTTGATCCGCACCGTGCCGGTGACAAATTCCTGGCTCTTGTCGATGGCGGCCTGGAGCATGTCTCGCTCGGGGCTGAACCAGAATCCATTGTAGATCAGCTCTGCATAGCGCGGCATCAACTCGTCTTTCAGGTGCATCGCGCCACGGTCCATGGTGATCGATTCGATCCCCCGGTGCGCCTCAAGCAACACCGTGCCGCCCGGGGTCTCATAGATCCCGCGCGATTTCATGCCGACGAACCGGCCTTCAACGAGGTCGAGCCGGCCGACACCGTGCTTGCCGCCCAGCTCATTGAGCTTGGTCAGCACCTTTGCCGGGCTCATGGCAACGCCGTTGATTGAAACGGCATCGCCTTTCTCGAACCCGATCTCGACGTATTCCGGATCCTCGGGGGCATCCTCGGGGTGAACCGTGCGCTGATAGACATAATCCGGCGCCTCGACGGCGGGATCTTCCAGAACCTTGCCCTCGGAGGAGGTGTGCAACAGATTGGCGTCGACCGAAAACGGCGCCTCGCCGCGTTTGTCCTTCGCGATCGGAATCTGGTGCCTTTCAGCGAAATCGATGAGCTTGGTCCGGCTGGTGAGATCCCACTCCCGCCACGGTGCGATCACCTTGATATCGGGGTTCAGGGCATAGGCCGAAAGTTCGAAACGAACCTGGTCGTTGCCCTTGCCGGTCGCGCCATGCGCGATGGCGTCGGCCCCGGTTTCGGCCGCAATCTCGATCAGCCGTTTCGAGATGAGCGGCCGGGCGATCGACGTGCCCAAAAGGTAGAGCCCTTCGTAGACGGCATTGGCACGAAACATCGGAAACACGAAATCTCGCACAAACTCCTCGCGAAGGTCATCAATGAAGATGTTTTCGGGTTTGATGCCAAGCAATTCGGCCTTCTTGCGCGCCGGGTCCAACTCCTCGCCCTGACCGAGGTCGGCGGTGAAGGTCACGACCTCGCAGCCATACTCGGTTTGCAGCCACTTGAGGATGATCGAGGTATCGAGGCCGCCGGAATAGGCCAGCACAACTTTTTTTGGCGCGGACATGGAAAACTCCGTCTTTGGGGTGTCCGCGGCGGTTTATCGGCTGTGGCTTCCAGCGGCAAGGGCGATCGGGGTTGCGCGGGCGCGAGGGATCGGCAGTATCGCGGGCATGACAGACTTTGCCGACAAGGCGCTCATCGCCGAGCGCAAGATGCGAGAACTCTTTCCGCCGACGCCGATTCAGCGCAACGATCACCTGTCTGCGCACTATGGTGCCGATATCTGGCTCAAACGTGAAGACCTGAGCCCGGTGCGCAGCTACAAGATCCGCGGCGCGTTCAATGCGATGCGCAAGGTGCTGGCCGCAAATCCGGAGCAAAAGCTCTTCGTGTGTGCGAGTGCCGGCAACCACGCCCAGGGTGTCGCTTTCGCCGCCCGCCATTTCGGGGTGCGGGCGGTGGTTTTCATGCCGGTCACGACGCCGCAGCAAAAGGTTCAGAAAACCCGCGTTTTTGGCAATGATAGTGTCGAAATCCGGCTTATCGGTGACTATTTTGACGACACCTTGGCGGCCGCGCAAAGCTATTGCACCGAGGCGAAGGGTCACTTTCTGGCTCCGTTCAACGATGCTGATGTCATCGAAGGCCAGGCGAGCGTGGCGGTGGAGATCCTGGATCAGATCGGCACGGCCCCGGATCTCGTCGTTTTGCCGGTGGGTGGCGGTGGCCTCGCCTCCGGGGTGCGCACCTATCTGGGCGAGGTCGCGCCGGCGACGGAGCTGCGGTATGTTGAGCCGGCCGGCGGGGCGAGTCTCACTGCCGCACTCGCCGTTGGCCATCCTGTCTCGCTTTCCGCGGTCGATACCTTCGTGGACGGGGCCGCTGTGGCCCGGGTCGGGGACCTGACCTTTGATGCGCTTTCTGATGTGCCTATGGCGCATGTGCTGACCGCGCCGGAAGACCGGATCTGCGTGACAATCCTGGAAATGTTGAATGTGGAGGGTATCGTTCTCGAGCCGGCCGGGGCGCTTTCCATTGATGCCCTGGGAGATCTCGCTGGCGACATTCGTGGCAAGACGGTGGTTTGTGTCACCTCCGGTGGGAATTTCGATTTCGAACGTCTGCCCGAGGTGAAAGAACGGGCGCAGCGTTTCTCGGGCCTGAAGAAATATTTCCTGCTCCGCCTGCCCCAGCGTCCGGGTGCGCTGCGGGACTTTCTGGAAATCCTCGGGCCGGACGACGACATCGCGCGGTTTGAATACCTGAAGAAATCGGCCCGCAACTTTGGCACCGTTCTCATCGGAATCGAGACAAAGGCTGCCGAGAACTTCGTCAAATTGTTTGCCCGTCTCGATGAAAACGGGTTCACCTACACAGACGTGACAAACGATGATGTTGTCGGAGAATTCATACTCTAGGCTGCCTCAAAGCTGGTTTTCGAGGCATCGTAGCAGGCGAAGATCTCACCAAGCCGGACGCTTTCGGCAGACCCCGCAGCCGATTGCGTTTCCCCGGTCTGGCACAGCGCGGCCAATTGAGCGAACCCGAGATTGAGAGCTGACGATTTCAGGAAGTGAAGGTCTGCCTCGTAGGTCGCCGGATCGGGTGTTCGGCGGAGCCGGTCAATCACCTCTTCGACCTCAAGAATGAACATGTCGGCAATCTCGGCGAAATCCTCTTCGCCGATCTCGCTCTTCAATTCCGCAACCCGGTCCCAGTCTATCATCGCGCCCTCCGTGTTCGCCAACAACCTCGCAAGCAGGAATTGAAAAAGGATTAGGGCCCGGCCGGAAATGCAGATGATTTTAGGTTTAACCACCCATTAGATGCTGGCGCGCTATTGGGGAAACGAGAACAGCGCCGCAAAAGGCTAGACGCGTGTCAGCATTGGCTTCACAACCACCGCCGGTCAACGAGGATCGCGGCATCACGGCGATCCGGCGTGTGCTTGTCGTCGATGATTCGCCCGCGCAAAGACGTGTGCTAAGGGCGACGCTGGCGCGGCAGGGGTTCGACGTGATCGATGCCGGCTCCGGGAGCGAGGCGCTCAAAGTGCTTGAAGAGCATCGGGTCGACCTGATCCTGTCGGATTGGATGATGCCGGGGATGGATGGCCTTGAACTCTGCGCCCGCGTGCGTGCGCTGCCGCTCGAGAACTATATCTATTTCATCCTGCTGACGTCGAAGAACGAAAAAGGCGCCGCGGCCAAGGGCCTGGATATGGGGGCGGACGATTTCCTTTCGAAGCCGATCAGCGGCGACGAATTGCGCGCCCGGATCAAGGCCGGCGACCGGATCCTCAAGATGGAACGCGAACTGTCGGAGAAAAATCGGCTGATCACGTCGACCCTCGACGAGATCAGCGCGCTTTATGAGGCGGTTGACCGTGATCTGATCGAGGCCCGGAAGATGCAGCAATCGCTTGTGCGGGAGCGGTGGCGCGATTTCGGAACGGCGGAAGTCTCGCTGCTCTTGAAACCTTCGGGTCATGTCGGGGGCGATCTCGTCGGGTTGTTCCGGATCGGCGAAGACAAGGTGGCGGTCTATTCGATTGATGTCTCAGGCCATGGGATTGCATCAGCGTTGATGACGGCCCGGCTGGCCGGGTATCTGTCTGACGGTGCACCGGAGCAAAACATCGCGCTCGTACCCGATGCCAATGGGGCCATTGTGGCGCGGCCGCCGCATGAAGTTGCGTCTCTGCTCAATACTCTGATGCATGAAGAGATGACATCCGACCTCTATTTCACCATCGCTATCGGCTATCTCGATCTTGCTTCCGGGCGGGTCGATATCGCGCAATGCGGCCATCCAAACCCGGTGGTTCTGCGGCCGGACGGTGCGGTTGATTTCGTTGGCGAGGGTGGTCTGCCCATCGGGCTACTCGAAGACGCGACCTATTCGCAATGGCGCCTCGATCTCGCGCCGGGCGACCGGCTGATGTTCTATTCGGACGGGTTTACCGAGTGCATGAGCGATTCGGGTGAGATGCTGGAGGAAGACGGTTTTGCCCGGGTCATTCGCAACAACGCACAGCTTGGCGCCAACGCGTTTTTCGAGGCCGTCGTTTGGGAGCTCGACATGCTTCATGCCGGCAAGGATTTCGCAGATGACCTTTCGGCCGTGATGATAGAGTTTCATGGGGCGGGTCAGAACCCCTCTGCATAGTCTTGCAAAAAGGCGCGGTCGCCATCGTTTCCCACCAGCTCGATTGCGGCTTCGATCGGGGTCCAGAGCGCCGTGTGCCCGGCTTCGGTTGGCTGCATGATCTGGCGAACTGGCCGTGCGAGGTAGATGTGGCAGAGCTTTTCGGCCCAGAGGTCGTATTCCGGCATGTATGTGAACCGGCGGAATGCCCCGAGGCGCCGGGGGGACGCGATGCGCCAGCCGGTTTCTTCCATCACTTCGCGGTGCAGGGCCGCAAACCGGCTCTCGCCGGGGTCGATGCCGCCGCCGGGAAGCTGAAACTCGGGGATCGGATGCGCCTGATGGGTCAGAAGCACGTCACCGCCGGACCCGAGAATCGCATAGACCCCGGGACGTAGCCGATACTTCCTGTCGCGCCGGACCGGCTCGCCGTGCCGTCGTATCATCGTGGTCTCCCTCGGTTGCTCAGGGTCCATAGACGGGGTATGCGGGGCGCAAAGCAATGGGGAAAGCGCGAAAATGAGCCTCGTTTCGAGAATAGCCTGGGACGACACCATCCTGCCGTTTCAGCTTGACCGCAGCGACATTCGCGGCCGTGTCGTGCGCCTTGATGGCGCGCTCGATGAAATCCTGAGCCAACATGACTACCCCACGGCGATCGAACGGCTGGTTGCCGAAGCTGCGATCCTCACAGCGCTGATCGGGCCGGCGATCAAGCTGCGCTGGAAACTATCCCTGCAGATCCGGGGCGATGGCCCTGCACGGCTCGTTGCGACAGACTACTTCGCCCCCGAACACGACGGCGCCCCCGGCCGGATACGGGCCTATGCCAGTTACGACAAGGCGCGCCTTGATCCTGAGGGCGACGCGTTTTCGCAGGTTGGGCACGGCTATTTCGCAATCCTGATCGATCAGGGACAGGGCACGACACCCTATTCCGGCCTCACGCCGATCGCCGGTCATTCGCTTGCCGATTGTGCCCAGGCCTACTTTGCCCAGTCAGAGCAATTGCCCACGCGATTTGCCCTGACTTTTGGAAAGGAACAACACGGGTGGCGGGCCGGTGGCGTGATGCTGCAAAAGATGCCGGGCGTTCCACCTCGGCCCGGCGATGACGGCAATGGTCGCGAAGACGGCCTGCTTGCCGCGGACGACCTCCTCGCTGATGCGGGCGAGCTTGAGGGCTGGTCGCGGGTCAACGCCCATCTCGAAACGGTTCGCGAGGATGAGTTGATCGGACCGGAGATCCAGCCCACGCAAATGCTCGTGCGCCTGTTTCATGAAGACGGACCGCGTGTGTTCGAGCCGCAACCGATCGAGTTCGGCTGCACGTGTTCGGCGCAACGCGTCCGCCGGAGCCTGTCGATCTATTCCCAGAAAGACATCGCGCACATGACAACCGATGAGGGCATCGTGACGGCGGATTGTCAGTTTTGCGGGGCACATTACGAGTTCGACCCAAAGACACTGGGGTTCGAGGCCGAGGAGGGACGAGTTGATCGCGAGTGAAGTTCTCGCCCGCCTGCCCACGATCGGCACCGGGCCGCCGACGTCGGACTTTGATCTCAATCCGGATCTGAGGCCGGAGAGGCGGAAATTGAGAGATGCCGCCGTCTTGATTGCCCTCGACGAAAGTGGCCCCGATCTGACGGTCTTTCTCACCAAACGCGCCTCAGGATTGAAGCATCACCCCGGACAGATCGCCTTTCCGGGCGGAAAGCTGGAAGAGCGCGATAACAGCCCGGTGGATGCCGCGCTGCGCGAAGCGGAAGAAGAAATTGCCCTGCCGCGAGATGCCGTCGAAATCCTGGTATCGATGCCGGTGCATGAAACCGTCACCGGATTCAGCGTGACGCCGGTTTTGGGCAGGATTAGAGATACTTTTGAGCCACGCCCGGAGCCCGGTGAGGTGGAAGAGGTGTTTGCTATCCCCCTCGGTCACGTGCTTTCGCTCAAGAACTACGTGGTTGAATCGCGCTACTACCGGGGCCAGCGCCGTCAATTCTATGCGGTGCCCTATGGCCCCTATTATATTTGGGGGGCGACGGCGCGGATATTGCATGCGCTGGCCGAAAGGTTTGAGCCATGACCACGCGGATCAAATCGGACTGGTTGTCGGGCGCAGAGGCCCAGGCCGTGTGCGCGATGTTAACGTCGGCGGGCTACGAGGCATGGTTCGTCGGCGGTTGCGTGCGCAACGCATTGTTGGGGGCGCCTGTCTCGGACATCGACATCACCACAGATGCAACTCCGGAAACCGTGACTGAGCTTGCCAATTCCGCGGGGTTTCACCCTGTTCCGACGGGTATAGAGCACGGCACTGTCACCGTTGTCGTCAAAGGTCACCCGTTCGAGGTCACGACGTTTCGCCGCGACGTGGAAACCGACGGACGACGCGCGGTCGTCGCCTATGCCACGTCGATCGAGGAAGATGCGCACCGGCGTGATTTCACGATGAATGCCCTTTATGCGGCACCCGATGGCACGGTGGCGGACCCGATCGGCGGGCTGCCCGATCTGGATGCCCGCCGGGTGCGGTTCATTGACGACGCGCATGCCCGCATTCGGGAAGACTACTTGCGGATTCTCAGGTTCTTTCGCTTCCACGCGTGGTATGGCGATCCGGAGCGCGGCCTTGATGCCGAAGCGTTGGCGGCAGTGGCTGCGAATGTGGCTGGTATAGACACGCTTTCGCGCGAAAGAGTGGGCGCGGAGATGAAAAAACTCCTTGCCGCGCCCGATCCTGCACCGGCCGTCGCCGCGATGGCGCAAGCCGGGGTCATGGCCCGGGTGCTGCCCGGCGCGGACCCGGCGGCTTTGCCTGTGCTGGTCCACCTGGAACAAGGCATCGGCCTGGCCCCGGATGCCATCCGCAGGCTCGCCTGCCTTGGTGGAGAAGACCATATGGAGCGTCTGCGGCTTTCCAAAACAGACGCGCGGCGGCTCAACCGTTTGCTGGACGAACGCGGATCGCTCGCGGAACCCGAGGAACTGGGCTACCGCCTCGGTGTGAAAGATGCGCGCGACGTGGTGCTTCTGACCGCGGCGCTCCTCGAAACACCGTTGCCGGAGGATCTGGAGAAGAAACTGGAACAGGGCGCTGCGGCGACATTCCCGGTTTCACCCCGCGATCTGATGCCGGACTATCAGGGCGAAAAGCTCGGGAAGCGGTTGCGCGAGCTTGAAGACATGTGGGTTGCGTCCGGATTCGGGCTGTCACGCGACGAACTGCTCGCGGAGGGGTGATGCGGGTTACGATCGAGCGGCTCGGGCATCTGGGCGACGGCGTGGCGCCGGGGCCTGTCTACGCCCCCCGGGTTCTGCCCGGAGAGAGTGTCGAGGGCGATGAATCCGGTGGCCGTATCGATGCGCCGCGAATCATCATGCCGTCGCCGGAGCGGATTCGCCCGCCCTGCCCGCACTACAAATCTTGCGGCGGATGTGCGCTCCAACATGCCTCCGACGATTTCGTCGCCCGTTGGAAGACCGAGGTGGTTCGCACGTCGCTGGCCGCGCGCGGCATGGACGCGGAAATTGCAGGCATAGAGACATCACCGCCACGATCGCGCCGACGGGCGGTGCTTTCGGCGCGTCGGACGAAAGGCGGCGCCCTGATCGGGTTTCATGCCCCGAGATCTGAGACGATCACCGCGATTCCGCAGTGTCAGCTTCTGCACCCCGATCTGATCGCCGCGTTTCCGGCGCTGAAGGCGCTCGTGGTGGTTGGTGCGTCGCGCAAGAGCCTGTTGAGATTGAACGTCTCGTTGTCCGGGGGCGGCGTGGACGTGGCTGTTTCGGGTGGCAAGGCGCTCGACGGCGAATTGTCACGGGAGCTTGCCCGGATCGCCGGGCAGATGGGATTTGCACGGCTGACCTGGGACGGGGAGCTCGTGGCGCTCGTCGCACCGCCGACTCAGGCGTTCGGGCGCGCCCTCGTAACGCCCCCGCCGGGCGCCTTTCTGCAAGCGACGGCAGAGGGAGAGCAGGCGCTTCTTGAGGAGGTGCGCCGAACAGTGGGAGACGCGAATCGGGTGGTTGATCTCTTTGCCGGTTGCGGCACGTTCAGCCTTCCGATTGCGGAGCAAGCCGAGGTTCACGCCGTTGAGGGCGAGGCCGACATGGTGGCGGCAATCGACAGGGGATGGCGGCATGCGTCGGGTTTGCGTCCTGTCACGGGAGAAGTCCGCGATCTTTTTCGCCGGCCGCTGATGCCGGACGAATTGGCGGATTTCGATGCTGTGGTGATCGACCCGCCACGCGCCGGGGCCGAGGCGCAATTTGCCGAGATCGCGCGCTCGGATGTGACGAGAGTTGCTTCGGTTTCCTGCAATCCGGCGACTTTCGCGCGTGATGCGCAAACCTTGGTCGAGGCGGGGTTCACGCTTGACCGTGTGGTTGTGGTCGACCAGTTCCGGTGGTCGACCCATGTGGAGCTTTCCGCCGATTTCAAGCGGCGTTGACGCGGTGCTTTGAGTTTCGCCGCGAGTGTTGTACGGACGGCGCATGGTTTCCCCACGCAAAATATCTTCGCGCGCATTTGTCATCGTGCTTCTGGCTCTGGGCTTTTCCGGGTTGGCGTCCTGCTCGAAGTTCAAGACCTACGACGGGCCTGAAGTCACCCGGATTGTTCTGCTCAAGGAAGCCCGTGAGATGTATCTCATGCACAATGAGACGGTTCTGGCGAATTACACCGTGAATCTGGGGTTTGCACCGGAAGGCGACAAGGAAGCCCAGGGGGACGGCAAGACGCCGGAGGGCAGCTATCTGATCGACCGCAAGAACCCAAACAGCGAATACCACCTGTCGCTTGGAATTTCCTATCCGGATGTGCACGATCAGGAAGCAGCGCGGGAAGCGGGGGAAGACCCCGGCGGCGACATTTTCATCCATGGCGGCCCGACCGAACGGCGCGACAGGGGGCGGCCGGACTGGACAGCCGGGTGCATCGCCGTCAGCGATCGTGAGATCGAGACGATCTATGCCATGGTCGAGGTCGGCACGGTGATTGACATCTACCCGTGAGCCGAGGGGCTCACGAGCCCATCACCAAGGTCCACCAGAGCTTTCCGTTCGGTTCACGATACCAGCCGAAGCCCATGTTGCGGGCGCGTCTGTCGAGGATGATGTCGCGGGTGTCTTCCTGCTGCATCCAGGCCGCGAGGGTTTCAAGCTCGGTCTCGAACGTTTCCGAGATCGTTTCGCCCAACATCAGCCCCGGGTATCCCGTGCGTGCGACCCTGTCGATCGGCGACGATCCGTCGGAGCCGAAATGCCACGGCCGATTCTGAACGCTCATGTCACGCGAATGTGTTGCCGCCGCCGCGTTCAGCCTTGCATCGAGCTGCACCGCAGGCGCCCCGGCGGCCGCCCGCAGCTCGTTCACCGAATCGAGCATCCGATACATGACGGTGTTGCCTTCGATCCCGGCCGAGCGCGAAGGCGCCGCCGTATCACAGGCCGACAGCGAAACAACCAGGGCTGCCATGATTGCAAGAACGCGTAACATCGTGCTTTTCCAAATTCCTATCGACCGGGCGTATTCTCCCGGACTCTGGTGAAAGGTCAACCAGCGGAAGTTGGCATAATCAAGCCACCTGACGGCGGTTTGATTTGCCCAAGCCCGCAGTGCGCCCTATATAACGCGCGGATATGCGCTGCAATTGTGGATGTGGACGAACGCAATGAGTACCCGGGACAAGAACAACGTGAACCGTCGCTCCTTTCTCATGACAACAGCCGCCGCCGCGAGCGGATTTGCGGTTGCGCCGGCCTTCGCGCAGGATACCAACGCGGGCTCGACCGAGGTTGAACGCGACATTTCCGAGACGGTGCGCCGCAATATCTCGAGCTTCCGGTCGTTGGATTGGCGCCCGTATTTCTCGAACACGAAGAAAGGGGCGATCCTCGTCGATACGACGTCGCGGGCCCTGCACTTCTGGTCGGAAGACCAAACCATCTACAAACTGTATCCGACTTCGGTTCCGATGACCGAAGAGCTGACCCGCCGCGGCCGCACGAGCGTTGTGCGCAAGGTCATCGGGCCGGATTGGCGTCCGACGCCGTCGATGCTGCGGCGCAACCCGGAATGGCCGAGCTACATTCCGCCGGGCCCCGACAATCCACTTGGAACCCATGCCCTCTACCTTGGATGGACCTACTACCGAATCCACGGCACGCATGACACGCGCAAGATCGGGCGTCGCTCATCGAACGGTTGCATCGGGCTCTACAATGAACATATCGCTGAGCTTTTTGATCTCGCGCGTGTTGGCACGCAGGTGTTGCTTATCTGACACCACAGGCATGTTTTGGACGAATCCGGTTGAAAAATGATGCCGGTTCGGTTTTCTAATCTCACGAGGTACAGACTACCCTTGTGTCGGCGCGTGCGCCGGACGAAACAATTGGAGATTGAGATGAAAAAAATGCTTGCTGCGGTTCCTGCCGCTGTCGCTGCTAACGCTGCCATCGCCGGCACCCTTGCCGAGCCGATCGTCGAGCCGGAAATCGTGGTTGAGACCAGCTCTTCCTCGTCTTCGGCCGCGATCATCGTGCCGCTGCTTTTCCTCGCCGCTGTCGGCGTGGCTATCTGGCTCGCTCCGTGAACCAGACCTACTGATTTTCGGGTCGTCTGACCCGGGAGAAAACCCCGCCTTGTTGCGGGGTTTTCTTTTTCTGGCAGACCCGGTTTCAAAAAAACGCCCGGACGTCTTAGCGTCCGGGCGTTTTCTCGTAAACCGAATCGGTCTTGGTCAGATGACCTCGTTGATCCAGCTGTCCAGCGCGGCTTTCGGCGCGGCGCCGACCTTGTGCGACACGACCTGCCCATCTTTGAACATGAACAGCGTGGGAATTCCGCGCACGCCCATCATCGCGGGCGACGACGGGTTCTCGTCAACGTTGACCTTGGCAACCTTGATCTTGCCTTCGTATTCGGTGGCGAGCTCTTCAAGGGCGGGGCCGATCATCTTGCAGGGGCCGCACCATTCAGCCCAGAAGTCGACGACGACGGGGATATCGCTTTTCAGCACTTCCTGCTCAAAGGTGTCGTCGGTCACGGGATAGGTGGTCATAGGGAAAACTCCTCGGAAAATTGGGTTGGGCTGAACCTATGAACGAGGCTGCGCCGCGTCAAGTCGGCGAAATGCGCGCAGGGCGAGGCCGGAGGGAAGGTCCATGAGCGTCGCGTTGCGGGTCCACAGAATCGCTGAAGCGATCTCGCGTCCGGGGAACACGGGCGCCAACGCGGCTTCGTAGGCGCCCATCTGACGCAGGATGCCCTCTGGAATGTCCTCGGGGCGCCCGGGGACGGTGCGGTTTGTCTTGAAATCAACCGCGAGAACGCGGTCGGGCCGCACGACAAGGCGGTCGATCACGCCGTGGATCCGTTCCGCGGCCCCGCTGCGCACGGGCGCCGAAATCTCGACCTCGGCGAGGCTATCCGGCCCGAAGAGCGGTGCGAGCTGCGGGGCATCCAGAAGGCGGCGAACCTCGTCCAACATCGCGGCAACTTCGTCCGGCCCGGCGGCGTCGTCTCCGAACGACAGGAGATCCCGCGCGATATCGGGCCAGACGAGGCGGTCGTAGGAGGGGAGGAATTCAAGCAGGCGGTGAACCTGACGTCCCTGTCGCAGCGCGGCTTCGGTCTGGGTGTCATCCTCTTGCCCGGTGCCGATCAACTTGGCTCCGCCAAGGTCGGACGGGCTCAAGACTGCCGGCCCGGGCTGCGGTGCGCGCGCCGGTTTGCGCAGCCAGTCTGGCGACGCGGCTGACGGGGTGGTGCCCGCCTTGGCCGCACCGGTCTCGGCGGCTGCCCAGTTGCCCGTTTCGAGCCGCAGGCCGGGCCCGAGCGCGAACTGCCAGCCCCGGGCATCGCTCTGCCGCATCCCCGCTTCGGCAAGCCGATACCAGCTCTCAGCCGAGCCTTCGGCGCCGACATCGCCCGCGGCGGCGATGATGAGCCAGCTTTCAGCCCGGGTCATGGCAACATATAAAAGGCGCATGTTTTCCTCGCGGTCACGCTGCCGCTCGGCTTCGATGGCGTCTCGCATGATCGCCGGCGCGTCGCCGCTGCCGGCGCGCCATGCCGCGCCGCCGGGAAGGATGGCCAAGCGCGCGCGGTTGGTGGTTCGCGGCTTGGCCGTGTCGGGCAAGATCACGACGGGCGCCTCAAGCCCTTTTGCTCCGTGCACGGTCATGACCCGAATCTGGTCGCCGGCGCTGTCGAGCTGGCGCTTGATCTCCACTTCCTCCGCCGCGAGCCACGTCAGGAACCTGGTGAGGCTTGGCACTTCGGTGCGTTCGTAGGCCAAGGCCTGCGAGAGCAAGGCATCAATCCCGTCTTCGGCCTCGGTGCCAAGACGCGCGATCAGTTTGCGCCGGCCGTCATGGCGGGTGAGAATCCGATCGATCAATTCGTATGGCCGGAGGTAGTCGGCCTGATCTCGCAAGTCGGAGAGCGTCTCGACAACATCGCCAAATTCAGCCGCACGCTCGCGCAGCACGGTCCAGAGAAACGTCTCACCACGCCGGTGTGCGAGGCGGAAGAGATCGTCTTCACTCAGCCCGAAGAGCGGCGAGCGAAGCGCTGCGGCAAGTGAAAGATCGTCCTCCGGCGTTGCCAGGAAGTTGAGCGTGGCGGTGAGATCCTTGACTGCAAGTTCACCCCCGATTCGCAGCCGATCAGCGCCGGCGATGGGAAGATCGCGTGATTTGCAGGCGCGGATGATCTGGTGAAACAGCTCGGAACGCCGCCGCACCAGAACCATGACGTCGCCGGGCCTCACCTGGCGCACCCGTCCGTCCTTGCCGATGACCGATCCTGTCTTGAGCATCTCGGCAATGGCATCGGCCACCGCGTTCGCCAAGACCACCGGCGCGTCTTCGGGGGCAGGCGCATCGACAGGTTTGCTCCATGGCGCCTGCGGCGGTTTCTGCGGCTGCTCGACCACCGGCCAAAGATCGACCCGACCGGGGCGTTCGAGATCGAGGGTCCGGTGTTTGACCTCGCGGCCCAGCCCGGGCGCGGCTTCGAGCGCATGATCCACAAGGCTCAGGATTGCCCATGAGGAGCGGAAGGAAAATTCCAGCTCAAGGGGGCGAACATTGCGCCCAACCTGCGCGAAGGCGGTTTCAAACTGGTTTTGCATCCGGGTGAAGCCGGACGGGTCGGCGCCTTGGAACGAATAGATCGACTGCTTCAGATCACCGACAACGAAGAAGGTGCGGTCCCGGTCCGACCGGGCGCTTTCACCGGCGGTGAACTCCCGCGCGAGGCTTTCGATCACCTGCCACTGCGCTGGCGAGGTGTCTTGCGCTTCATCGACGAGAATGTGATCGATGCCGCCGTCGAGCCGGTAGAGCACCCAGGTGGCCAGACCGGGGTGTGTCAGAAGCTGGCCGGCCCGCGAGATCAGATCATCGAAATCGAGCCATCCGCCAGCCTGCTTGCGCGCCTCGTAGAGGGCGATGAACCGGCGGGCGAAGGCGTGCAGGGCCGATGTCTTGCGCGCCGTCGCCAGCGCCACCCGAACTTCGCGCGCGGCTTCCACTCGGCGCATCAGGTCTTCGAGAGCCGGCATCAAGTGCGATGCCGCGCGCTGGGTGGATTTGGTTGGAACAGACCCTATCTTGGCGGAAAACGGGTCTCTCGCCGATGCGCCCGTCAGGAAGACCGTCTCGAGAATCTCCAGATCGCGCAGATTGAGAGCGGTGGTGGAGATCGCTTTGAGCTTTTCGGCATTGCGGGCATCGGTGGTCGATCCGGCGGCGAGGAACGGAAGCAGGCTGGCAAGGAGCGGGCCGTCGCCCGGGGCGAATGCCTTTGCCAGAAGGCCGGCTTCGTCGAAGCCGGGCGGAAGGCCGAACCAGCGCCAGATTTCACTTTCGTCGATGGTCTCGGCAAAGGCTTGGCGGCGGCCGATGATTTCGCGCGAAAGGCGGGTGAAATCGGAATCCGAAAGCTGTGCGGCCAGCGCC
>JANTFS010000012.1 GCA_024763335.1 Paracoccaceae bacterium
CGATCATCGAGGTTGCCGTGAAGGAGGCGCCGAACAGCCAGTGCCCGGGCACGATGCCGATCAGGGTGAGCGGGATCGGCACCATCACGATCGCGGGGATGGTGAAATTGCCGAATTCCCACACGACGAGGATATAGATCAGGATCAGCGCCGCGCCGAAGGCGAGCCCCATGTCGCGGAAGGTTTCGTAGGTGACGGTCCACTCGCCGGTCCATTCCAGCGCCGAAGACAGGCTGTCATCGGGCGGGCCGATGAAATTGGTCTCGACGCGAACGCCATCGGGCGCGGTGTAGCCGTCAAGCAGGTCTTCCATCTCGAGAATGCCGTAGATCGGCGCGCCGAGCCGGCCCGCGACGTCGCCGGTGACGTATTCCACCGCGCGCAGATCCTTGTGATAGACCGGATCGTCGAGCTGGAAGGGCTCGAAATGGCCAAGCTCCGTGAGCGGGATCATCGTGCCGCTGGCGGAGGGGATCGGCAATTGCCCGAGCCGTCCGAACTGGCCGCGCAATGCCAGCGGCATCTGCAGGTAGATGAACCGCGGCTCGACGGCACGCTCGTTCTTCACGTCGCCGAGGACGAAGCCGCCCATCACCATCTCGAGCTGGCGGTTGATCGTCTCGACCGAGACACCGCGACGCGAGGCCTTCTCGCGGTCGACCACGAAGCGCCAGGAGCTATAAGGCATCTGCAGGTAGCTGTCGACGTCGACGATCACCTCGGCCTGGCGGAACAGCTCTTCCACGTCGCGGGCGACCTGCCGCCGGGTGGCATCGTCGGGGCCATAGATCTCGGCCACCATCGTTTGCAGCACCGGCGGTCCGGGCGGCATTTCGACCACCTCGATGCGCGCGCCCATTTCCTGCGCGATCGGCGTGAGGATGTCGCGGGTGATCACCGCGAGGTCTTCCGACGAGCGCTCGCGGTGATGCTTCTCGGTGAGTTGCACCTGGATATCGGCCTGCCAGCTGTGCATCCGCATGTAGCTGTGGCGCACGAGGCCGTTGAAGTTGAACGGGCTCGCGGTGCCGACATAGCTTTGCAGTGCCACCACCTCGGGGATCTGCACCAGCTCTTCGGCAAGGCGCGACACGACATTCGCCGTCATCGGCAGCGGCGTGCCGTCGGGCATGTTGACGGTGACGTTGTATTCCGGCTTGTTGTCCTTGGGCAGCATCTTCACCGTCACACCAGTGGTGTAGAACAGCGAGAGGCTGAGGAAGAAGACGACGAGCAGCCCGATGCCGAAAGTCCAGCCGACCACGCGGTTGGTGATCAGCGGCACCAGCAGCTTCACGAAGAACCGGTTGAGGATCAGGTTCTGGCGGTGCTCCTTGGCCTCGGCGCGGGCCAGCGACTTCATCGGCGGACGAATGCGCTGCGCCAGCCACGGCGTGAAGATGAAGGCCGCGAACAGCGAGAACAGCATCGCCACCGACCCGAGCGCCGGGATTGGCTCCATGTAGGGGCCCATCATGCCGGAGACGAAGCCCATCGGCAGCAGCGCCGCGATCACGGTGAAGGTGGCAAGGATGGTCGGGTTGCCCACCTCGCGCACCGCGTCGATGCTGCACCCTGCGGAACATTCGCCGTCTTCGAGCCATCGCCGGTAGATGTTTTCCACCACCACGATGGCGTCGTCGACGAGGATGCCGATCGAGAAGATGAGGGCGAACAGGCTGACCCTGTCGATGGTGTAGCCCAGGAGCCAGGCCGCGAAGACGGTGACGAGGATGACGATCGGGATCACCACCAGCACCACCAACGCCGCGCGCAGGCCCAGCGCCGCCCAGATCAGCAGCGTCACCGCGCCGGTCACCACGAAGAGCTTGAAGATCAGTTCGTTGACCTTTTCGTTCGCGGTCTCACCGTAGTTGCGGGTGATTTCCACATGCACGTTGTCGGGGATGAGATCGCCCTTCAGCCGGTCAACATAGGCCAGCACCTCGTTGGCAACCGTCACACCGTTCGAGCCCGCCTTCTTCGCCACCGCGATCGTCACCGCGGGCGCGCCGAGCGGGGCCAGGATCGGCGCCGCATGGGCCTCGCCGGCCGGGTCGGCTTCGGCGCCATGGTCGCCATAGGCCGGGCCGGTGTAATAGGACACCATGGAGGTGGCATCGTCGGTGCCCTCCGTCACCAGCGCCACGTCGCGGATATAGGTCGGCTGGCCCTGATGCACCCCGACCATGAGGCTCTCGATGTCGCGGGCGGTTTTCAGGAAAGCGCCGGTGTAGAGCGTGAACGAACTGCTGCCGGCCTCGACATGGCCGACGCCGCGCTCGGAATTGGCGGCCCGGATCGTCTGGGCGATCTCGTCGAGGCCGATGCCGAACCCGGCGAGCCGTTCGGGAAAGACCTCGACCTTGATCGCGTCCGACCGCCCGCCGACCACGAAGCTTTGCGCGGTGTTGGGGACTTCCTTGAGCCGCTGCATCACGTCGAGGCCAAGCGCGCGCAGCGCCCCCTCGTCAACCTGATGGCTCCACATCGTCAGCGTCACCACCGGCACGTCATCGACGCCCTTGGGCCGGATCAGCGGCTGGCTGACACCGGGCGGGATCTTGTCGAGGTTGGACTGGATCTTGTCGTTGAGCTTGACCAGCGACGGACCCATCTCCTCGCCCACCTCGAACTGCACCGTCACCATCGCGCCGTCGCGTTCGGACATCGAATAGACATGCTCGACGCCGGGGATCTCGCTCATCAGCCGCTCCAGCGGATCGGTGGCCAGCGAGGCGACCTGGTCGGCCGAAATGCCCGAGTAGCTGAAGAAGATGTCGACCATCGGCACGGAGATCTGCGGGTCTTCCTGCCGCGGTGTCAGGGCAAGCCCGGCAAGCCCGAGCGCAAGGCAGGCCACCAGCAGCAGAGGCGACAGCGGCGAGCCGATGAAGGCCTGCGCCAGCTTGCCCGCAAGGCCGAGGTTCTGGTCTTCGTTGGTGGTGTGTTCCGCCATGCCCGCCGCCCTCAGCCCGTCACTGCCCGGAAACCAGCGACGCCGGCGGGTTGAGGATCACGACCTCCCCGCCGCTCAGGCCGGACACGACCGAGATTCGCCCATCCGCCAGCGGGTAGCCGACCCGGACGATCCGCAGCGAAGGCTTGCCGCCATCGAGCACGAAGACCGACGGCAGGCTGCCGCGCCAGATCAACGCCTCCTGCGGCACCGAGGTTTGCACCTGCATCGGCACCGAGGCATCCGGCACGGTCACCTCGGCATACATGCCCGGCCCGCCCGGCGTGCCCAGCGGCAAATCGAACTTGACCTTGACCGTATGGCGCCCGGGATCGGCCACCGGGTAGATCTGCGCCACCTTGGCGTCGACCTGTCCGCCCGCGTCCAGCCGCGTCGGAACCAGCATGCCCTCGGCGAGCCCGGCCGCCAGCCGCACCGGCACATCGGCCTCGACCCTGAGGTAGTCGACAAAGGCATAGGTGACGAGGGGCATGCCGGGCTGAACCGTGTCGCCCACCTCGACATGCTTGGCCATGATGATCCCGGCGAACCCCGCAACCGCCTGATAGTCTTTCATCGCCGCGTCGATGGCCTCGAGGTTGGCCTGTGCCGCGGTCAGCGCGCTTTGCGCCTGATCCACGCCGACACCGGCGCCGTAGAGATCGGCCTGCCGCTCCAGGCCGGGATTGGACTGGCCCATCGCCGAGGAAAAGCCGCGGGTGAAGAACTGGTCGAACAGCGCCGGCGCGCCCATGCCGGGCATGTTGGTCAGCGAGTTGACCCGCGGGCTGTAAAGCTCGCGCGAATACTGCATGTAGGAATTCCGCAAGGCCGCCTCGGCCTGATAGATCTGGCTCACCGCGGCGCGGCGCTTGGCGACGAGATCGTCGTCGTCGATCCGCACCAGCACCTCACCCTCGGCCGCGCGATACCCTTCGGCCCCCGCGATGAAGGTGACCCGGCCCGGCACCTGGGCGGAGAAGACCACCTGCTTGAACGGAATCACCGTCCCGCCGACGGTCGCGCTGCCGCCGCTGCGGGTGGTCATCACCGGCGCGGTGAGGAACTGGCCTTGGCTTGACGCAGGGGCAGCGGTTTCGGCTCCAACAGATGACGCAAGCAGACAACTGAATGCGAGCACCACCGCGATCCGCAACGCTCCGGCCATATTCCCCCCCTTTGGCTTTATCCCTTTGCACCTCGACACGTGCAAAAATCGGAATATAATTGTTGCTTAACACGAGAATCGGTAATTTCATTACCTTTTTTTTCGCACGGACTGTTTCTCAGCGCGATACAGGGCAAATTCCCGTATTCATTGGCAGATCACTAATGGGCGGCCGGCGCTGGCTCAAACATATTCAATTTCGTGCATAAGTTGTTGAGGCCATGCCGATTCGGACGGCGCCGGTCACGGCAAAACCGATTCGCGCGGTCAATCTGCGCGGGGTCAGAACGGGAAAGGACCGCCGCCGAACATGTAGGACATCGGGTTCGAAAACGCCTGCGAGGCCCGCCCCACATCCGCCGTCATCCGGCCGATGTTGACGGTCATCGCCTGCATCGAATGGTTCATGGTGCCCATCGCCTGCGTCATGTGTCCCATGTCGGTCGACATCGCGCTCATGTCGCCTGTCATGACGCTCATGCTGGCGTTCATCTCGTCCATGTCGACCAGAAGCTTATTCATCGTGCCGTCCATGTGAACGATGGCGTCGCGCATCGCCAGCATGTTGCCCGACATCTGGTTCATGTCGACCACCATGGATTTGAACGACCCATTCAGCTCCAGCATCACGTCGGTCAGGATGAAAACCTGCTTGGCCATGCCATACATGACCCATGTGAAGATCGCCATCACGATGACGATGCCAAGCGTCATCGCGCCGATGAAGCCGCCGCTGTTAACCCGCCGATACATCTGTCCTCCCTGGCCTTTCGGCCCCTATGCGACCCGCGTGCAGATGTCTGCCAGCGATCACATCGTCATACTGCAATATTTCGAGATGTGCCTGTGAGGCAAGAAATTCCCACGCGGCAACGCAGCATTTCCGCCCGCCGAAGGGCCTATCTGCGGGCATTCCGGATGCGAATGGCCTCCTCCTGATCGCTTTCGTCGAGGTATTCGGTGATGCCCGCGAGCCGCGCCTTGGTCTCTGGAAGGATTACGTTTTCCAGCGCCCGCGCCCGCCGTTCGGTGGCCCGGTATTCGGCGATGAGCCGGCGAATGTTGGCGCTGTGCACCGCCACCGCCAGCGCGAGGGGCACCAGTTTCGCGAAGGCCGCGCGGCACGCCTCTGCCGCGTCGGATGCATCCAGCGTATCGCCGGGGTCGGGTGCCCGCCACGTGACCGGCGAGGGCACGATCAGGCGCAGCCCGAGAAAATTGCGGGTCGCGAAATCGAGCCCGCCCGCCTGCCCCTCGCCCGCCGGGTAGAGTTGCAACGCCTCGAAGCCGTGGCGCGCAATTGCCGCCTTCAGCGCCCCGATCGCGCCGGCCAGCGCCGCATCGCGGGTGCGCCGCGCCGCGCGCCAATGGCCAAGCTCCTCCAGCAGGGTCGCGGCCAGAAGCATCCGTTTTTCATCGAGAAATACGTAGCCGGTCTCGATGAACCGCTTCTCCTCGGCCAGCGCCAGCGCGGCGCCACGGGTGGGAACGATCTCAGCCATCGCCCGCCCCCGTGCCCGCCGCCACCGGCGCGATATGGCGCGCGATCTGCGCGTCGGACAGCCGCGACAGCTCGGTCGGCGGCAGCATCGCGAGGATCTCCCAGCCGATCGCGAAGCTTTCCTCGAAGCGGCGCATCTGGGCCTGATTTATGAACTCCGTCTCGAAGCGATCGCCGAAATCGAGATAGGTGCGGTCGGCCTCCGTCAGCCCATCGCGCCCGACCACTGACGACAACACCCGCACCCGCGCGGCCCGGGCGTAGCCCGCGAAAAGCTGCTGGGCCAAGGCGGGGTGGTCGGGGTCGGTGTAGCCGTCGCCGATGCCCTGATCCATCAGCCGGCTGAGCGAGGGCAACACGTTGACCGGCGGGTAGATGCCTTTGTGTTCCAGCGCGCGGTCGAGCACCACCTGCCCTTCGGTGATATAGCCGGTGAGGTCGGGGATCGGGTGGCTGATGTCGTCGGCGGGCATGGTCAGGATCGGCAGTTGCGTCAGCGTGCCCTCTTTGCCGGTGATCCAGCCCGCGCGCTCGAAGATCGTCGCAAGGTCGGAATACATGTAGCCGGGGTAGCCCTTGCGCGAAGGAATCTCGCCATGGCTGGCCGAAACCTCGCGCAGCGCCTCGCAGTAGTTCGTCATGTCGGTGAGGATCACCAGCACGTGGCGGCCCTCCTCGAAGGCGAGGTATTCCGCCGCCGTCAGGGCATAGCGGGGCGTGAGCAGCCGTTGGGCCGAGGGTTCGGAGGCGAGGTTGAGAAACATCGCGGTATGTTCGAGCGCGCCCGATTGCTCCATCGCCGCGCGGAAGTTCTCGGCGCTGTCATGGCTCACGCCGATGCCGGCGAAGACCACGGCAAAGCCCGCCTCCTCCGCGCCGCGCAGCCGGGCCGATTGCGCGATCCCGGCGGCGAGCCGGTCATGCGGCAAGCCGCCGGCCGAGAAGATAGGCAGCTTTTGTCCGCGCACGAGGCTGTTGAGGATGTCGATTGATGAGACCCCGGTTTCGATGAAGTCCTGCGGCACGCCGCGCATCGCGGGGTTGATCGTGCCGGTATCGACCCGGCGGCGCACCATCGCGGGGATCGGCGCCCCGCCGTCACGCGGACGACCCACCCCGTCGAACACCCGGCCCAGAAGGCCCGGGCCCAGCGCCATTGTCATCGGCTCGCCGCGGAAACGCACGGTGACGTCATGCACGCCGAGCCCGGCGGTGCTCTCCAAGAGTTCGACCACGATCCGCTCTTCGTCGAGGGCCACGATCCGGCCAAGCCGCACCTGCCCGTCGGCGCCCTCCACCTCGACGGCTTCGCCAAGGCCCGCCTTCACCACCCGGTCGAGAAACACCAGCGGGCCTTCGATTGCAGTCACCGCGCCCGATGCGCCAAGTTCAAACGGCATCGCCAACCTCCTGTCCGAGCCCGGCCATCTCGGTTTCCATCTGTTCGGCAAGGGCGGCGAAGGCCTCGGGCGCCCCGTCGGGGATTTCCTCGCCCATGCGGGCAAGCCGGCGGAAGAACCCGGCGCGCGAGATCGCCTCGACGCGCACGCCGCGGGCCACCGCCGCCTCGGCAAGGTCGAAGAACCGCATGAGCACGCCGAGCATCGCGGTCTGCTTGGCCGGCGGGCAGGTGCGGTCGGTGGGCGAGAAGGCCGACTGGCGCAGGAAGGCGTCGTCGATGAGCCCGGCGCAAAGCAGGGTGAGCCGCTGCGCCGGCGGCATCGCATCTTCGCCGACGATCCGTGCCATCCGTTCAAGCCCGGCCTGCGCTTCGAGCAGATCGAGGATGCGGCCCCGCTGCCTGCGCCAGTTCGGGTTGCCGTTGGCCGTCCACCAGCCCGCGAGCCCCTCGGCATCCTCGGAATAGCTCTGCAGCGGGTGGATCGCGGGGTAGAACCGCGCCTGCGCCCGGCCCCGGTCGAGCCCCCAGAAGGTGCGCACGTAGCGCTTGGTGTGGCTGGTCACGGGCTCGGAAAAGTCGCCCGCAGGCGGGCTCACGGCGCCGATCACGGTGAGCGAACCGGGCGCGCCGCCCAGCGTTTCCACCGAGGCCGCGCGTTCGAAGAATTCCGACATCCGCGACGACAGATAGGCCGGGTAGCCGCTTTCGGAGGGCAACTCGCCGAGCCGGCCCGACACCTCGCGCAGGGCTTCGGCCCAGCGCGAGGTGCTGTCGGCCATCAGGGTGACGTTGAAGCCCTGATCGCGGAAGTATTCGCCCACCGTCACGCCGGTGTAGATCGAGGCTTCGCGCGCGGCCACCGGCATGTTCGAGGTGTTGGCCACGATCACCGTGCGCTCCATCAGCGGCCGGCCGGTGCGCGGGTCTTCGAGCTTGGGAAACTCGTGCAGCACCTCGGCCATCTCGTTGCCGCGCTCGCCACAGCCGACATAGACGATCACGTCGGCGTCGCACCACTTGGCGAGGGTCTCCTGCAACACCGTCTTGCCGGTGCCGAAGCCGCCCGGGATTGCCGCGCGCCCGCCACGGGCGATGGGGAAGAGGCTGTCGAGGATGCGCTGACCGGTGACCATCATCGTATCGGCCGGACGGCGCCGGGCGACGGGGCGTGGGCGGCGCACGGGCCAGGTGTGGGTCAGCGCAATTTCGTGATCCGAGCCGTCGGCATCGCGGATGCGCGCCACGGTTTCGTCCTTGCTGAATTTCCCGGTCTCGATGGCGATCACCTCGCCCTGCGCAAGGTCGGGCGGCACCAGCACGAACTGATCCTTCGCCGGCCCCCTGACGGCAACCAGCCGCTGCCCGGCGCTTACCCGCTCACCCGGCCCGACCAGCGGCGTCACGTCATAGCTCACCGGGTGCTTCGGGTCGGCATGCAACGGGCGCAACAGGCCATCGAAGATCTGCCCAAGCAGATGCGGGCCCAGCCGGACCGACAGCGATGTGCCGGTTCCCGCCACCGCATCGCCCGGCGCAAGGCCGGTGGTGTCTTCATAGATCTGGGCGGTCAGCTCGCCGGACCCCAGGCGCACGATCTCGCCCAGAAGCGCGCGTGGCCCGACCCGCACAGCCTCGCCCAGATGGAAGCGCCCCTCGGTGCGTGCCCGGACAACCGGGCCGGCCACGGATGTGACGATCGCATGGCTCATGGTGCCCCCGTCCTGTCTCGTGCCACTTCCGCCAGCAGCGCCGCGCCAATGGCGCTGGTATCGGCCAACAGCGCGCCGTTGCCCGCGTCGAGCCAGGCGCTCCCGGCCCGGATACGCAGGCCCGCCGCGAGGGCCGGATCGGCTTGGAAGTCCGGTGCACGCCCCGTCGCCGCCGCGATCTCGGCGGCCAGCGCCCGGCGTTCCTCGGCCGGCCAGCCCTTCGGATGTTCGATCGTCCAATCCCCCGGACCGAGCCGTGCGCGCGCGCGCCGCAGCGCCGCGCGGACCCAGGCGTGGCGGGTCGCCGTGTCGGCCCAGAGCGCCTCGAGCGCCGCCGCAACCGCGGGCAGGCCGGCGTCAATCTCGGCGCCCGCCTCGCGCTGGCGCAATTGGCGCCGGGCGGTGTCGAGCCGGGCGGCCTCGTGCCGGAGAGCTTCGGCTCGCTGCCGGCGCAACGCCTCGATCTCCCGGTGCACCCGATCGCGCGCCCGGCGATGCGCGGCGCGCAGGATCGCCGCCACGCCGGCTGCCGCCTCGGCCTCGATCCGCGCCAGCTCCTGGGCCGTTTCGGTTTCGATCCGCGCGATCAGCGCATCGGCTCGATCGGTCTGCGTCACCCCTGTCATCTCACACCTCGATCCCGAGCGCCCGGCGCACGATGGCATCCATGTCCGCGCCCTGACGCTGTTCCTGCACGTCCGGCACCACCGCCAGAAGCGGCGTTTCACTCGCCTCCAGCGCCCGCGCGAGCCGCCGCGGCAAGGCCGCCTGAACCGCCGCTGTGGTCACCAGCACCCGGCACCCGCCAAGCGCTGCCTCGACCGTCGCGGCCAGTTCCTCTGCCCTCGGCGCGAGGCTCTCGACCCCAGCCATCCGGAACCCCGCCGCCGTCACCTCGTCGCCGATGAAGAGAATGTCGCGCATCGCCCTCACACCGCGTTCAGGATCAAGACGGCGACGATCAAGCCGTAGATCGCGATGCCCTCGGCCAGGCCGACGAGGATCAGCAGACGGCCGAGCAGATCGGGGTTCTCGGTGAGCGCGCCGACGGCGGCGCTGCCGACGACGGCCACCGCGTAGGCCGCGCCGACCGAGGCGAGGCCGGCGGCAATTGCGGCGCCGATCATCGCCAGGCCGGCATGTGGCGCCGGTGCGGTCTCGATCACCACGGCCGGGGTTTCGGCCACCGCCGGGCCGAGCCAGAGATAGGTGAGCGCGATGGCGAGCGGCAGGGCCAAGGCGATGAGGCCAATGAACGGTGCGGAGAAGCGTGTCATGATGTCGATCCCTGGTTGAGATGTGGGCGGGGCGCCAAGAGCGGGCGGAACTCGCGCCCCTCGGCATGGAAGAAGCGAATGAAGAACTCGAACAGGATGAGGCGGGTGGTCTGGATGCCGGTCACCAGACCTTCGAGGCCGAGGATCAACAGGTTGCCGATCAACAGCGCGACCCAGAACCCCGGCCCGCCAATGGCCTCGGCCACGCCGACCACGGCGGCCGAAAGCCCGGCATGGGCCAGCGCAAAGGCACCCACGCGGGCGAAGGAAACGGTCGAGACCAGGAGCCGCATGAGGGTCTCGATGAACTCGGCCGCCGCCTTGCCCGCCGCGCCGGGCGACCAGCCCTCTTCGCCCCGCGCAGCGGCGAGCGTGAGCCCGAACCCGACCGGCAGCGCCCAGACCATCGCCGGCGCGACCCATGCGGCGAGCAGGCCGATCCAGGCCAAGGTCACGCCGCCGAACGCGCCAAGCCAGCGCAGGAGATGCCCGTGCCACGCCGCCTGGGTCAGATCGAGCGCAACCCCCAGCGCCAGCAGCACGACACCGATCCCAAGCGCCGCCGCAAGAAGCGTGACCGGCTCGTCGAGCGGGTGCAGCCAGAGCGCGGGAATCACCCCTTCGAGGCTGAAGACCGAGCCGAACAGAAGCCCGAAGACCACCGCCATGGCGCCGCCGGGCACCAGCAGGGCCAGAAGCGGCAACCGGCGATGCAGCACGAGGCCGACCACGATCAGCACGGCCCCCTGCCCCACATCGCCGAACATGAAGCCAAACAGCACCGGCGCGATCAGGGCGGTCAGAACCGAAGGATCGACGTCGCGGTCGGCCGGCACGCCGAGCATCCGCGGGAAAAACTCGAAGGCTTTCAGCCAACCGGGGTTGTCGAGCACCATCGGGGGATCGTCGGGCGCATCGCCGCCGAGGGTCAGGGCATAATCCACCCGCGCGGCATCGAGCGCGGCCCGCAGTTCGGCGCCGTCGGGCGAGCGTGTCCAACCGGTGATCCGCATCACGTGCCGGCTCGCGGTGACATCGCCGGCGTTGTCCTGCAGCCATTCGAGCACGGCGACCCGGCCGAGCAGACCGGCCAGCCCGGTGCGCTCGGCGAGCGCGGCGAGCCGGGCCCGGTTGGCGCGGCAGCTCTCCTCGGTCGCCGCCATCTGCGCGCGCAGCTGCCGGGCGTGGCCGGCCGGGTCGGCCTCGAGAAAGTCGGGAAGCGGCACCGGTGTGGCCCGCAGACGCGCCATCTGCGCCGCCACCTGCGCCATGTCCGGCTGGTCGGCCAGCACGATCAGGAAGGCCCCGTTGCCGGCCGGGAACAGATCATAGAGCACGTTGTCCATCTCAGGCAGTTCCGCGCCCGGCGTGGGCAGGAAATAGACGGCGTGTTCGAGCAGGCGGCTGCGCGCCTCGCCAAGCCGGCCGAGCGGAACCCCCGGGGGCGCCGCCTCGATCAGCGCCGCGATCAGCTCGAGCTCGCCGCGCCGGGCCTCGCAGGCGCGGATCTCGGCGATGATCGGATCAGCCTCGCGGGCCCAGCCGGTCAGCCGCGCCAAGGTCTCGTCAAGCACGGCGATCGGGTTGTCGAGGCCATGCCCGGCATGGCCACGGGCCGCCGGCCAATAGGCGCCATATGCCGCTTCGAGGGCATGGAAGGCGTTGAAGAATTCATCGAGCCGGGGCAGGACGGGCTGCGATCCGTCGAGCTCGCGGGCTTCGAGTTGCGCCGCGCCCGTTGCCGCGAGGGTCTGCATCGCAAGCGCGAAATGGCGCCGGCTCGTCAGCAGTTCAAACCAGGTCGTGGCCCGCGGACGCAGCATCATCCCACCCCCCCGCGATCACGCGCGGGAAACATCCGTGCCAGCAGGAGCGCGCCGCGCAGGCGTTCGAAATCGAGCGCCATGAGACCAAGCCAGGCGATGGCCGCAGCCGGTTCCTGCGCGCGGGACCGAAACAGCCCGGTGAGGCTGCGCGCCAGATCGCCCGTCGCCGCCACCGCTTGCGGCGGGCCTTCAAGGTAGCGCTCGGCGAGCGGCGTGAGGGCGTCATCGACACCGGACCCGGCCCGCGGCAGGCGGGCCGCAAGCCCGGCCCGCCACGCCGCGCCCGGCAGCGCCCCGGCCTTGACCGCGGTCACCAGCGTGTCCGCGCCGGCCACGCCCGGCATGCCGCGCAGGGCGACATGGCGCAGCTGCGGCAGCAGGGCCATCCACGCCAGAGCGGCGCGCCATCTCGGCGGCGCCCAGCCCGCCAGCTCCTCAACCCGCGCAACCCATCCTTGACGCAGCGCGCTCTCAACCGCCGCGCGGCTGCTGTCGCGGCCAAGCTGCGCGAGCGTCGCGCCGAAAGCCCCGTGCCGGGCCGCCTCAAGCGCCTGCGCAAGGTCACGGCCGGTTTCGATCATCTGCCAGTCAAGCGCTGTCGGGCGGGCGGCGAAACGGGCCTGCATGCGCGCCTGGGCATATGCGAAACCGGCCTGCCTCATGAGCTGTCGATCCCGGCAATCGCGCGCGCGACCCGCGCCGCGGCCGCGCAGATCAGGTCCGGGTCGGGCGGCGCAGACAAGGCGCGCCGCTCGTTGGCAAAGGCCCGCCGCATCCGACCGCGCTCGCGTTCGATCGCGGCATGGATGTCGGCGTGCAGGGCTTGCAGGCGCCGATCGGCGCGCGCCGCGATCGCGCGCTCCTCGGCCCGGGCAGACCGCAGCAGGCGCGCCGCGTTCTCGCGCGCCCGGGCGATCTCGATATCGGCCCGCTTCTCCGCGTCGAGCACACGCTCGAAGCTCGCGCCATGGCTGTCGCTGTCGCTCCGGTCCGGCACTTCGTCCTCCCTGCCGGGCCACCCGCAGAGCCGGGCCACCCGGTTCCTGTGTGCAAATGTGACGGCAAACGACCGGTTTTGCCTTGATCTGGCGCAGATTGCACGATTGCGGCCCGGAGGCAGGGCGCACCGGGCCACCCGTCCGCCCGGCCGGGCGGCACCCGCTCCCTTGAACCGGGCGCGGCAAACATGCACACAATGTGACGTCCGTATCCGCGAAAAGAATGTGCCCGATCCCGTGACCGCCGCCCGACTTGCCTCCGGACAGACCGCCCCGACGATTGCCGTGCGTGTGCTCGGGGCCGGGCTGCTGGCGGTGGTGACGGCGGTCTCGGCGCGGGCTCTGCACCCGGAAGGGTTCGGCGCCTACGCCTTCATCGTCGCCCTTGTCACCATCGCCTCGATCCCGACAACGGTGGGCCTGCGCCAAACCGTGGCGCGCGAAACCGCCTACGCGACCGCGCGCGGGGCGCTGACGGCGATCGGGTCAACCTGGATCTGGGCGGTGAAATGGACGCTGCTTGTCACCGTTGCGATGGCCGGCGCGGTGACCGGCTGGGCGCTCTGGGCGGTGGACGATCCGGCGTTGGCCCGCCACATGCTGATCGCCGCCGCCATCCTCTTCCTGTTGCCGTTGCCGCGCATGACCGCCGGCGTGCTTCAGGGGCTTGGGAAGGTGGCGCTGAGCCAGATTCCCGAGCAGATCGTACGGCCGCTGGTCTTGCTGGGACTCGTGCTCGCGGCATGGTGGCTGGCCGGCGGCGCGCCGGTGACGGTCTCCACGATGCTGGTTCTCTTCGCCATCGCCCTCGCGGCCGAGGGCGGGACCAGCACGCTCTTCCTTCTGCGCGCGATGCCGTTTCGCCTGCGCGACAGCCTGGCGCGCGGACCCGACATTTCGCGCCGGGCGCTGGCGATGTCGGCCGTCTCCTTCGGTGCCATCGCCGGGGTCTATCTGGTCAACAGCAATCTCGACGTGGTCATGCTCGGCCTGCTCGGATCGACCGCCGAGACCGGGATCTACAAGGCGGCGGCCACGCTTTCGGAGCTCGTGGCCTTCGGGCTTGGCGCGATCAACACGGTGCTGATGCCACGGATCGCCGGCCTGCACGCCAGCGGCGACCGTGCGGCATTGCAGCGGGTCGTGCTGCGGGCCACCTGGCTGATTTCCGGGTTTGCCCTTGTCGCCGCGCTCGGGCTCGTTCTTGCCGGGCGGCCCTTGCTGGCACTGGTGTTCGGCGACGGCTACGCGGCGGGCTACGCGGCTTTGATCATCCTCGTGGTCGGACAGCTGGCCAATGCGCTGTTCGGTCCGGTCGCGCTGATCCTGAACATGACGGGCCACGAAAGGCTGACCCTGGCCGGCCACAGCCTTTCGGTTGTCGCCAACGCGGTGTTGAACCTTGCCCTGATCCCGCGCCTCGGGATCGAGGGCGCCGCCATCGCCACGGCGTCATCGTTGCTGACATGGAACCTGCTGCTGGCGATTGCGCTGAAACGGCGGACCGGGTTTTACAGCACCGTCCTCGTGCCCCGCGCGATGCGCTGAGGCGTCACGCCTGCGGCCGCCGCGCGCGGGCCGACATGCGCTGGTAGCCATAGCGGTCGAAATAGTCGCCCCAGGCGGCGTCGATCGTCGCCACGACGCCGGGCTCCAGGCTGAGCTTGTTGGGCCGATAGCCCTTCGCCCGGGCCACGCTTTCGCGAAAATGCGGGGCGGCGGCCTCGAAATCGCCGATCTCCAAGGTGGCATAGATCTGGCGCAGAACCTGCATCGGATCGGCCTTCATGTCTTCGTATCGGACCGTCACCAGATGACCCTCGGGAATATCGCCCTTCTCGGCATGGTAGGCCGCGTGCAAAGCCACGAACCGCTCGATCCGGGAGCGATCCGAGCTGGCTTGCGAGGGCATCGTGGTCTGCAACGCCTGCACCGTGCTCATCCCGACCGTGACCTTGCGCCCGGAGGCGAAGATCTCATAGGGGTCGCGCACGATGTGGACGAAGCGGGCATCGGGAAACTGGCGCAGGATCTCGCGGATGCGACCGGTGTGGGACGGCGATTTCAGCACCAGCCGTTTGCCGGGATTGATGAGCTGCACGCGGCGCAGGAACCGAAGCCAGGCCTGCCGCCAGAAGGCGGCATCGGCCTCTGACATTTCTTCCACCCGCGGTTCGGTGCCAGCGATGTCCCGCCCGGGGAACAGGTTCTTGCGATAGGGCGAATTGGCGCCCGACAGCAGGATGGCATGCTCGTCCTCTTCCGCCGTCTCCGGCGATACCTTGACATTATCCATCGGCCGCTTTTTCGGGTAGGCCAGGCGCAACAGCGGCGCCAACAACCGGCGTCCGGCAAGAAAGGCCTCGGGGTTGAAACAGGCCTCGGCCATCGGCCCGGCAAAGGCCGGGTCGGCGATGAGGGTCTGGTGAAGCCAGGTTGTGCCGCTGCGCCAGGACCCGATGACAAAGATCGGGGCCGGCGAGATTTCGACACGGTCGAGATCGCGTTCATAGACCGCCCGGCTGACCCATTTGCGCAGCTGGTTGGCGGTGGCAAAGATCAAAATCGTTGCCACCAGCGGGTATTTGGAAGGCGAGATCTTGCCCCAGTTGCCGCGCATCATCCGCAGCCATGCATCAAGGGCCATGCCGTGCCAGAGCCGCAGTTGAAACCGCCGGTAGCCGACATCGCGCAGGCTGAACCGGCGCGGGGTGTCGCGATCGCTGCTCATGCCGCCGCCACTGCGGTTGGTTCAAGCTCCAGCAGTTCGCACACCCTGTCGGCCAACGCCCGGATTTCCCCCGCGCTGTAGCTGATGCCGTCATAGCCCATCTCGAAACCGGGGGCCTGCGGATCGTTGCGGATGCGAAACTGGAGGTCGAAGGATGAACGGCGCGGCACGGAGACGTCCAGTTTCGACAACGTGTAGGGCCCCAGGCGCTGCTCTTCTCCATAGCCCGTCTTCAGACCTTCGGAAAACACCGACCGGTCGATGCGTCGCGTCGCGTCCGGCTGCCGGCAGGAAAACTGCCCGGGATAGGCCCCGGCCGCGACCCGGTCCTGCCAATACGCATTGCCCCTGCGGGCGGCCTCCGAGGGCAGATGGGCAAGCGCCGCCAGAAAATCGCCGCCAAGCGCTTTCATCGCACGATCCATCTGCCCCGCGCCCGCCGCCCGGTAGCGGATGACCGGGTCGAGCGTGTGGTCGCCGGCGTAATTGGCCAGGGCCGGATCGGTGCGCGACACATGGGTGATGAACATGATCTGGTCTTCATCGTAGATCTGGCACAACCCTTCGAGGAAGCCCGAGAAAAGCGCGGTGGCGATACCCGCGTTGTTGGCGCCCGCCCGGTCGGTCAAACGGGCGAAATCGCGCGGATCTATGCCGAACGACAAGGATCTCGGCTCGGTCTTGCCGATGTTGTGAACCAGCGGCTCCAACCCCTTCGCCTTGCGCCCGATGCTCGGTGCCACGGGGAAATCGGCGTGCATCTTCTGCCAGAAGGCCGCGATCTCGGCCGCCCGGCCCGGGGGCGGATCCTGAAACCGCGCGATGTAGTCCGCATGCGAGATTGCCGGCGCGAGGATCGGCAGGCCTATGAGCAGTTTGAACAAATCCTCCGTCAGCACGATCATGCCATGGCCATCGGTGATCGCGTGGTGGACCCGCGACACGATCACGTCGCCGCGCGCCCCCCCTTTCACCAGCACCATTTCCGTCAGCGGATGGCCGACGAGAGGCATCGGCGCGGTGGCGATCCCGGTGACAGCCGCCCTGAACGCCGCATCGTCGAGGTTGCCGAGGTCGACCTGCTCGATCTGCACCTCGCCCGGCGGCTCGATCAGCGCCACCCAGTCGCGTTTCACCGGCTCGAACCGCAGGCGCAGCATGTCATGGCGTTCGGTCAGCTTTTGCAGCGCCCGCCGCAGGCGCCGGAAGTCCACCCTCGGGCGCACCAGCGTCGCGGTGGCAATCACCCAGTTGGCGCGGGTGTCGTCGGTGCAATCGGGATGTGCATCACGCACCAGCATGAACCGCTGCTTGGTCGTAACCGGATGGACGGCGGCTTTCTGAGGTTTGGCGACCATCACCGGCGCCCGTCTACGCAACCGGCGCGGGTTTCGCCGCCGGTTCGCCCGCCAGCAGCTGGGCGATCATCCCGTCGAGAATAGCCTCGGCGGTGGTCTGGTCCACCACGTCGCTGTCGTAGACCAGCCGCAGGTCGCGCGCGTCGCCGCCCAGATCGGCCTGCAACCACAGATCGTGGAGGGTGGCCTGGGGCGCAACGGCATCGAGCCCGCCGACCGGCTCGAACAGCACCTGGAAGGGCGAGGCCCCGGTCTCGTCGAACAGGGCGGAAAACTGTGCCCCCGCGGCGTGGCTGTCGAAGGTGCGATGGTTGTCGGCGGCGGCGAGCGCGCGGCGCAACCGGGCCGTGCCGATCCGATCGTCGGCACTGGCCGGCACAAGGAACGGCTGTTCGATCTCGAACGGGCCGAAGGCCGCGCCCGCCGGCAACGCCCCGCGCAGCGAGACCTTGCGGCCAATGATCACCGCGCCGTCGCTGGCCGTGGCGGCACGCACCGCCGCCGCAAGGGCTTGCAGAACCTCCGCCTCCCCGCGCGCAGCCGGCAGGCGACGGACGAGATGCGCCGCCGCGCCGTGGTCGCGCCCGAAGCCCGCCGGCAACAGCGGACGGCTGCGATGAGCAAACGGCACCGCCGGGGCACCGTCGGCAAGATTGTACCACCAGAACGCCTCATCGGTCTGGCCCTGCGCCGTCTCCGGATCGTGGCCGCCGGAGGAGACCGCCTCGACAACGGCCCGCCGGGGCACCGGCTTGTCCAGCGCCCCCCCGGCCAGGAGGGTGGTGAGCTCATCGGCAAGAAGCTGGCAGGACACCGCGTCGCCAGCCACCCGATGGACCGCCACCTGCAGCGTCTTGCGCCCGTCCGCCTCGCCCAGCGAGAGGCGCACGAACTCGCCATTGGCGATGTCGAGCGCCGTGTCGTCATGGCCCTCGCGCAGGTGCGGCCCCGGCCCGTCCAGATGCAAAGACCCGGTCTCGTCCAAGCGCAGCGACAGGAGCGGATGGCGCCGGATCAGCCGCCGAACCGCCTTGCGCAGCGTGTCCATCGAGGCGCCCTCCGGCAGCTCCGCCGAGGCCACGGTTTGCATCGCCCGCCGGGCCTCGTCGGACGTCGACGCGGCCACTGCCTCGCGCAACAGGCCGATCTGGAGATTGCTCGCAAGCGGCCCGCGATCGGCCACGGCACCGGACGCGGCGCCGCCGTCGCTGTCGCCGGAAGAAGCCTGCGCCGCCTCGGCGCGGCGAATGCTCGCGATCTCGCTCGCCACCATCACCGACAATTCATCGACCGAGGGGGCTTGCAGGAATTTCGAGATCGGCAACGAGTAGTCCAGCGCCGTTTCGATCCGGATTTTCAGCTCGAAGGACGACAAGCTGTCGAGCCCAAGCTCGCTCATCGGGCGTTCGCCCTGGATCGTGCCCTTGTCGATCTTCAGCACGTTGCTGATCTCGTCCATGATGTAGTCACGGGCGGCGTCCACCAGCTCGTCGCCCTCAAGCTGCATCAGCCAGGCGCGCACCTCCTGGGTGCCGCCGCTGTCGGCATCGAGCACGCTGGTCATGCGCGGGCTCGTCCCAAGCGCCGGGTTCGCGCGCACCGCCTGCGGCCAGTCGGACCGGGAATAGACGAAAGACGGCGCGTCGCGGGCGATGGCCAGTTCCATCGCCGCACCGGTCTCATCGTGGCGCAACCCGTGCATGCCCACGCTTTCGAGATAGGAGGCGAGCCCGGCATTGCGCGAAACGAACCCGGCATCGGCGATCACGCCCCAGTCGATCGCAGCGCCCGCCCGCCCGATCGATTGCCGGTAATGGGCCAGCGCATCGAGGAAAGCGTTGCCGATGATGTAGTTGCATTGCCCGGCCGAGCCGAGAACCTGCGAGATCGACGAAAACCCGATCATGAAGTCGGGCTCGAGATCGGCCGCCGCGAAGGCCCGGTGCAGGTTCCACGCGCCGCGGATCTTGGGCGACAGAACGCCGGTGATCATCTCCGGGGTCAGCTGGTTGCAAAAGCCGTCCTGGATGACCGCGGCGCCGTGCACGACGCCCCGCAGCGGCATGTCACTGGCAAGGCTTTCCTGCACGAAGGCCCCGACTGCGTCGGCATCGGTGATATCGAGCGCCCGCACCGAGACGCGGGTGCCGCGCGCTTTTAGCCTTTCCACCAGCTTTTCACCGGCCTTGTCCACGCGCCCCGAGCGCGAGGCCAGAACCAGATGCCCCGCCCCGGCGCGCGAAAGCCAGTCGGCAATGCTCAGGCTGAAGCCCGCGGTCCCGCCGGTGACGAGGTAGCTGCCGGAGGCCGAGAGCCGAACAGGCCGCAGCGTATCGCGCCGCACATGGAACGCGTCTTCGTCGAGCGTCACCACCACCTTGCCGACGTGTTTGGCCTGGCTCATGTAGCGGATCGCATCGCCGGCCTGGCTGACCGGGAACGCCGTGTAGGGCAGCGGCGACAGGGCCCCGGCCTCCATCATCTCGACGAGTTCGCGAAACATCTCGGCCATCAGCTCCGGTCGTTCCCGGCCCATCGCGGCAAGGTCGAGCACCGAAAGCGACACGTTGCGCCGCAGCGCCTTCAGGCCGATCGACGAATCCTCGTAGACATCGCGCTTGCCGATTTCGAGGAACCGGCCATAGGGCGCCATGATCTCAAGCCCCTTGACGATATAGTCGCCGGGCAGCGAGTTGAGCAGAAGATCGACCCCCGCGCCCTTGGTGATCCGCATCACGTCATCGGCAAACTTGAGCGAGCGCGAATCCATCACGTGCGGCACGCCCAGCTCGCGCAGGCGCCGCCGCTTGGCGGGGCTGCCGGCAGTGGCGAAGATCTCGGCGCCCGCGGCCTGCGCCAACTGGACAGCCGCGGTTCCCACACCGCCGGTGGCGACGTGGATGAACACCTTCTCGCCCTTGCGCATCCGGCCAATGTGGTTGAGCGCGTAATGCGCCGTTGCGAAGGCACTGGGGATCGTCGCCGCCTCGGCCAGCGAGACATTGTCGGGCAGCGCCGTGAGCGCGTCGGGCTCAACCGTCATGAACCGTTGCAGGCAGCGTTTGCCCATGCCCATCACCCGGTCGCCGGGCTTGAACGCGGTGACATCGGCACCGACCGCCTCGACCACCCCGCCAAACTCCAGCCCGAGATTCTGCCACGCCGGTTCGGGCTCAGCCTCGGCGGGCAACAGCCCGGTGACCGCCATGATGTCGCGGAAATTCAGCCCGACGGCGCCGACGCGCACCCGCACCTGCCCCGGGCCGACGGGTTGCAGCGGGATCTCGAACAGCCCGACATGATCGATCACGCCGGGGCTCGGCATCGTGACATGGAAATTGGTGAAGGCATCGGCCTCGGTGACGGTCAGGAGCTTCGGCTCGAAATCATCCGCCTCGACCCGGTGCAGCCGCGGCGCGAAGGTCGATCCGTCCCGCAGCACCAGCTCGGTTTCCGGGCTCGGCGTCAGCACCCGGCGGGCCAGCTCGGCGGGATCTGTCAATTCTGCCGCATCGGCGTCGACCACCCGCACCTTGTATTCGGGCGTTTCCGTCGCCAGCCCGCGGGCCACGGCGGCCATCGGCATCTGGGTGAGAATACCTCCGTCCACCTCCGCCCCGGGAAGCGCGGGATAGGCCCCCGAGGTGAGCACCACGATCTCGGGCAGACCGTTCTTGCCGCCGCGGGCATAATCCATCAGATCGCCCAGTGCGATCATGTCCTGCGCGCAGGCGTCGAGGGCGGCAAACAGCGCGTCGGTCGGCGTGGTTTCCCGCGCCGGGTCCAACGCGAGCGGCCAGGCCACGACGATCCCCGCCAGCTCGCCGGCCTCGATGGCGTCGCCGGCCAGATCGACCAGCCCGCCGCGCGGCTCATCGCCCAACACCGCGCGCGGCACGCGCTGCACATCGGCCCCGGCCGCGCCGAGCGCCGCCGCCAGCGCAGGATCGTGGCGCGACCCGCCCTCGAGCAGGAGCCAGGTGCCGCGCACCGGCTTGGCCTCGGCCTCGTCGTGAAGTTCGACCATGTCCTGACGCACGAAATGGGGCGGCACCTCCTCCTGCTCGGCCTCAGCCGCATTCGATTGCAGGATGCGCACCCGTCCGCCATCGACCGTCATCAACACCCGCCCTTCGGCATCGCGCACGACGAACCCGGCGGTGACGTCTTCCCCGCCAATCCCGGTGATCTGATCGGCCTCGACGAAAACCTCGTCGGGGAAATCGGCGAAGACCCGGATACGCCCGACCCCGACGGGCAGGCAGACCGGATCGTCGGGCTGGCGCCCGCGGCGCACCTTTTTAAGCGTCATCCGCGGTTCGAGGATTTGCAGCGCGCCGTCAAGCATGGTGGGATGGGCATGGTGGCGCGCGGCGGTCGGGCGGGCCTCGTCGCGCAGAACCACCCGCGCGATCGTCTTCGCCCGGGTCATCCACAGACCCTCGATGGTCTGGAACGCATCACCGTAGTTGATGAAATGTGACGTGATGTCGGCGTCATAGGCATAGCCAACGTCGACCGGCACCAGCCCCTTGCGATCTTCGTCGAAGGCCCGCGGCGGCGGCGGCGTGGCATCGGTCGCGCGGATCCGGGCATCGCAGCGCAGCACCCAGTCGTCCTCGGCATCGCGAACGCGGGAATAGAGCATCGCCCGGCCCCGTTCCGGATCATAGACCGAGCTGAACAGGATCACGTCGTCGGGGCTGATGAACAGGGCTTCGTGAATCACCGCGTCCTCGATCTCGAGGACGGCGGTGTCGCCGAAAACCTCGCGCCCCATCGCGAAGATCGTGTCGAGATAGCCTGCGGCCGGGAAGATCACGTCGGCCTGCATCCGGTGATCTTTCAGGTAATCGTAGGCCTTGAGGTTGATCTCGGAATTCCAGACCATGCCATTGCCGGGCGCCCGTTGCCCGAGGAACGGATGCTTGATCGGCTCGAAGAGCAGCGCGCGGCTTTCTTCCGAATCCTGCCAGAACGCCTCCTTCTGCCAGGCGTAGCCGGGTAGCTCTACCCAGGCATCCGGCGCCCCGGTGATCGCGGCCCAGTCAAGCGCACAGCCCTGAACGAACAGCTCCGCCGCCGTCCGGGCGATGACGTCGAAATCGGGTTCCTTGCGGTTGATCGAATTCAGCACGCTCACCGTGGCCCCCGCTTCGAGCGCGGTGCTCTTGGTCGGCCCCGCAAGGGTTGCCGCCGGGCCAAGCTCGACAAAGGTGGTCGCGCCCATCGCGAGGGCGGTCTCGATCGCGCCCTGGAAATTCACCGGACGGCGCAGGTTGAGCCAGCCATAATCGGTATCGAACCGGGTTTCGGGCTGCGCCGTCACCGTCGAGATGAACGGGATGTCCGGCACCGACCAGTCGATCGTTGCCATCTCGCGGCGGAACCACGCCTCGCCGGCATCGAGGTGGTGCGAGTGCCAGGCCGTGTCGACGGTCAGCGCCCGGATGAAGGTGTCGGGCTGCATCCGCTTGAAGTCGTCGACGAAGGCATGCAGCGCGTCGTAGTCACCGCTGATCGTGGTCGAACCCGGGCCGTTGATCGCGGCGATGCCGAGGGTTCCGTCGTCGGGAAGCAGCGGCTCGACATCCTCGTGATGCAGGCCGATCGCCGCCATGGCGCCATGCGCGCCGAGCTGGTCGCGGATCACCCCGCGCTTGGACAGGAACTTCGCCGCCCCGGCAAGCGACAGCCCGTTGGCAACGTAGGATGCCGCGGCCTCGCCGATCGAATGGCCGACGACCATGTCGGGCCGCACGCCAAACTCGCGCCACACCGCCGCGAGCCCCGACTGGATGGCAAACAGCGCCGGCTGGGTCACCGTGGTGTCGTTGATCCGGCTGGTGGCCTCGTCCTTGAGCAGCTCTGCCTTGATCGACCACCCGGCGACAGGCTGGAAATCGGCATCGAAGGCATCGACCGCGCGGGCGAAGGTATCATTGTGTTCGAGCAGGCCGCGTGCCATGCCCCACCACTGGCTGCCCTGACCCGAAAAGGTGAAGCAGATCTTGCGTGCCGGCTGGCGCTGGCCGGAGATGATATTGGCAGGCTCGGTGTCGCCGGCCGCCAGCTTGCGCAGGGCGGCTTTCAACTCGCGCGCGTCGCGCGCCAGGATGACGGCGCGATACATCAGATGGCTGCGCTTTGTCGCCAGCGACGCGGCAAGGTCGCGCAACGAGACGTCCGCGAGGGGGCCCTTGGCCCGCATGGCCTTCACAAGTGCCGCGGCGTTGGCATGGAGCGCCTCCTGCGTGGCGCCCGACAGCGGGAAGAACATCGGGAACGACGCGCCCGCCTCGGGCGCCGGCTCCGGTTGCGCCGCCGGAACGGGTTGGTGATCGCGGCTGGCGGGGGGCGGCGAGGAAATCAGCGCGCAGGCGTTCGAGCCGCCGAAGCCGAAGGAATTGACCACCGCGTAGCGCTGGCCATCGCTTTCGGGGAAGGGCTCGGGCTCGGTTGGAACCCGCAGGTTCAACGCGTCGAAGGGGATCCGCGGGTTGGGCGTCTTGAAACGGATATTCGGGGGCACGGTCCCGGTCTTGACCGCCATCGTCGCCTTGATCAGCCCGGCGATTCCGGCGCCGCTCTCGAGGTGGCCGATATTGGCCTTGCCCGACCCGACGAAGACGGGGCGCCCGGGCGATTGCTGCCCGATCACCGTGCCGATCGCGCCAGCCTCGATCGGGTCGCCGATCGGTGTGCCGGTGCCATGCGCCTCGACGAAGCCGATCTGCTCGGGCGCGATGTCGACGCTGTCGAACAGATCGCGCAACATCGCGATCTGCGCCGCCTGGCTCGGCGCGGTGATGGTGTTGGTCGCGCCGTCCTGGTTGGCGACGGTGGCATGGATCACCGCGTGAATCCGGTCGCCATCGGCGCGGGCGCGGCTGAGCGGCTTGATCACCACCATGCCGGCCCCCTCGCCGCGCACAAAGCCGTTGGCGGAGGCATCGAAGGTCGAGATCCGGCCTGTGGGCGAGATCATCCCCGCCTTGGAAAAGGCAAGGAAGGGCGAGGGATGCGACATCGCGTTGACGCCGCCGACGATGGCCATGTCGCAGCTGCCCGAGCGCAGGTTGTGCACCGCCTGGTTGAGCGCGGTCAGCGACGACGAACAGGCGGTATCGACGGCATAGCTCGGCCCGCTGAGGTTCAGCCGGTGCGAGATCCGGTTGGCGCTGATGCACAGCGCATAGCCGGTGCCGGCATAGCTCTCGGCGCTGGTGATCCGCATTTCCTGCAGGGTGCGGTATTCGGATTGCGAGATTCCGATGAACACCCCGGTGCGCTGGCGCGAGAACTCCTCGAGCGGGATCTGCGAATCCAGCATCGCGTCGACGGCGCCTTTGAGCACGAGGCGTTGCTGCGGATCCATGCCCTCGGCCTCGCGCCGCGAGATGCCGAAGAACTTGGCATCGAACCCGCGGATATCGTCGATGAAACCGCCCCATTTGCTGACCGATTTGGCAATCGCGTCGGGGTCGGGATCATAGAACACGTCGATCGCCCAGCGGTCCTGCGGAATCTCGACGATGCCGCTCTTCTTGTTCACGAGAAGCGACCAGAAATCTTCCGGGCTCTTGCTGTGGCCGGGAAGATCGCACGACATCCCGACGATGGCGATCGGCTCCGCGGCGCCAATTGCAAAGGCCTCGTTTCGTTCCCTCACAAGCATGGCTATCCCCGCGTAATCCTGCCCCGTTCCTCCAGATTATCGGCCAAAGCACCGCGCCAGTTCAATTGCCAATTTTGCCGCGAGGGGGCACGTGCCGCGCCAAACCGGCCGCTAAACCGAACGGCTTCCCCCCTCCGGCGGCGGGGCTCACGATCAAGCGCATCCCGGCCCGTCTTGCCCTGTCGTCATGGCGGACGCGAAATACCTCGCTCACGCGTGCTTGTGGTCACGGCGCACCGGGGCGGCGTCATCCGGCCTCGTGCCGGAAATCGTGGGGCTGGCCGGCCCGGCACGGATGGAGCCCGGCAACGCAGGTCAGGATTTCGCGGGGCTGAAACATCATGGAAATCAGGCCCTGGTCATCCTTGACGCGCAGATCGACGGGCTGATCGGCAAACCGTTTGGTGAGCTCGCCGAGATTGGAATAGGTGTCGTGGCGTCCGTAGAACATCGTGACCGGCGTTGGTAGCGCGAGCATGTCCGATACCCAGTCGGCATGCATCGTCTGAATGTCGGAGACGATTCCGGGGATATTGTCGCGCCCGGCCCGGCAAATGACCTTGCGAAGCCATGCCTGCACCGAGGGCGCGCGCAGCGCGGCCATGTCCGCGGGGCTGCCGCCGAAAATCCGCTCCAGCGTCTGTTCGAGCTTCGACGGCCGGGCGACCGACCGCGCGAGCAGGCGGTACAATTCCAACAGCAGCCGCGGTGACTTTTCCAGCAGCTTGAACTGGCCGCGAATATGGGCCGGTTGCCGCCGGTGCTGCTCTGGCGGCGTGTATTGACCGCTGTGAACAACCAGCTGCGGCCCCCGGTGACCCAGCCTTTGGCACAGCGAAACTGCCGCGACGACCCCATGCGCGTGGGAAAACACCGGCGCGTCCGCCAATCCGAAATCCTCCAGAAACGCGGCCAGAGATGCGGTGAAATCGTCGATCCGTTCGTCGGCCGGGGTCTTCCATTCCACCGGCAGCCCGAAAAACCCCGGACGCATCGGCGTGATCACCCGCAGGTTCAGCGCCTCCAGAAGCCCCATGTCATCCGGAAAGGGAAAGACCGGGAAGAACGCCGAATGCATGTGCACGACAGGCCTGCCACCGGCCGGGCCCAGATCGAGCACGAGCATGGATCTGCCGTCTTTGAAATGCGGCGAGTAGACCCGGGCATTCCCCGCATAGAACCCGTCAAGGAGGCGCCGCAACGCGGATTGGGCGTTGCGGTCTTCATCGGCGTTGCGTGTCGCCGTAAGAACCAGAAGCGCCGTCATCGTCGCGACGAGCTCGGCCTGCCGCGTTGCGCCGGATTTTTCCATCACCGCTTTGAGCTGGTTTCGGCGGGTCTGGTAGGAAACCCCGTCGACGGCACTGATCTCCTTGAGGCTCATCCCCGCGATCAACCCGCGCAGAAGCCGGAGTTCGGTGTCGGTCAGCGCCGCGCCATAACGCGCATCGAAGACCTGCGCGATCTTTCGGTCGGCAATGAACAGGCCCGTTTGCGTCGTCGCGAAATCGGGCTGGTCGGCGTCGATCAGCCGCCCGTCCGGCAGCAAATGAAGGCCCTGGGTGGCGGGGCCCGCGCCGAATTCACACAAAAAGCGCGAAAACGCCCGGATGTTTTCGTCGAGGCCATCATCGGGAAAGGTCGAGAAGACATCCGAGAGCAGATCGCGCGGCAGCCGCCCGCCGGCGCCGTCCTGCGCAGCTTCCACGCCTTTCTGCGGTGACTCGTTCACCCACGCCCCCCCTTTGTATTTCTGGATATCAGCCTACCACGCCGGGTTGCGCGGCCCCAAAGAATTCTCCCGGTCAGCGACTGGCTTTGGCGTTCTCGCACGCGCGGCAGGCAGGGCAATGACCCAAATGGGTCATGTCCGGTCTCCATGGTTGCCCTAGCCTTTTCGCCATCAGCGCAGCTCCGGGCGACGCGAGACCGCAAGATGCCGGGGGTTCGGGCGCTGTCAGCAACGATGGTAGCAATTGCGAGGGGCCGCCGATGACGACGTATACGTTTCAGGGTTACGGGATGACCCAAAGCCCGGCAGACGGCAGTTTCACCTCGCTGTCGGCGTCAACCCTCGTGGTCAGCGTGCCCGATGCCACGACCGGCACAAGCTACGCGATCACCGCCCTGCAGCCCAACTGGATTCCCGCGATCGCGGTTTCATTTGGCTACAATTCGGCCACGCTCGACGGCGCCCCCATCGACCTCGGCGACCCGGCTCTTCTGGCGCAGCTCGGGGTGGTCTCATGGGGGGCGGGCAACGAGACCTATATCCTGACCATCGGCTACCCGTCGACCAACACCACCTATGCCATGGTTGTCGGGGGCGATCCGCTCCCGGGCCTGACGACGGCCGCGGAACTGAACGACTTTTTCGCAAATCAGGTGACGAGCGTCGGGCCGGCCGCCGCTGGCAGCGGCTTCGGCCCGGGCGAATTCTTTACCTTCTCCGCGATCCCCGGGGTCACCGTCAGTGATGTCGACGTGGTCAACGGCACCAGCGGCGACGACCAGATCGACACCGGAGCGGGCGACGACATCATCAACGGCAATGCCGGGAACGACGACATCGACGCCGGCAGCGGCAACGACACGATCGACGGCGGCGACGGCGATGACTACATCACCGGCGGAACCGGCGACGACGCCATCGACGGGGGCGCCGGTCTGAATGATACCGCGGCCTACACCGGGGCCTCCTCCGGCGTCATCGTGAACCTTGCCACCGGCACCGCCAGTGACGGCGACGGCGGCACCGATACCCTGACCGGGATCGAACGCGTGCGCGGTTCGAACTTTGCCGATACGATCACCGGCGACGGCGCGGACAACAATATTTTCGGCCTTGGCGGCAACGACACGCTCATCGGGGGCGCCGGGTTCGACCTGCTGCGCCATGACCGCGACGATCGCTTTGGCGGCGGCGCCGGCGTGACCGTCAACCTCGCGACCGGAACCGCGACCGACGGGTTTGGCGATACCGACACTTTCTCCGGCTTCGAAGGCGTGGTCGGAACCGAATTCGGCGACACGTTGACCGGGGACGCGAACGACAACTACCTCGAAGGCCGCGGCGGCGACGACGCCATCGACGGGGGCGATGGCGATGACAACCTGCGCGGCGGCGATGGCAACGATACGCTGACCGCCGGCGCCGGTCGTGACCAGCTTCGCGGCGAAGCCGGCAATGACCTGCTCTTCGGCGGCGAGGGGCGCGACACCCTCGAAGGTGGCGACGGCGACGACACGATCGACGCCTCAGCCGGCAGTTCGGCCTCGCAGGAATGGGGCGACATCATCCTGCCGGGCCTCGGCAGCGACACGATCATTGGCCATGCGGCGGCCTATGCCGACCGCAACGGCGGCGGCATCGACCTGATCTATGACAACCTGAGCGGGATCGGCGGGATCACCCTCGTGGTGAGCGGCGCGAACGGCACGGGCACGGTGGTTGGCACCGGGGTGAACGACACCTTCACCTTCGCCGACCATTTCGAGGGCTCGCAGGATGCCGACAGCCTGACGGGTTCGGGGGCCAATGAAAGCTGGGTCGGTGAAGCCGGGAACGATGTGATCGACGGCGGCGGCGGCTGGGACACGGTGCAATACAATCTCGAGCAGGGGGGCGGCGGTGTCAGCGTCAATCTGGCCACGGGCACCGCGACCGACACCTTTGGCGACACCGACACCCTGATCGGCATCGAGGCCGCGCAGGGCAACAGCGGTGATGACAGCCTGACCGGCGACGCGAACGACAACTACCTCGAAGGCCGGAATGGCGACGACACGCTGTCGGGCGCCGGCGGCAATGACTTCCTGATCGGCGGCGCCGGCAATGACAGCCTCGCCGGCGGCACCGGCGATGACAACCTGATCGGCGACGGTGGGAACGACACGCTGATCGGCGGCGATGGCGACGACTATCTCAGCCCCGGTTCCGGTGTCGATACGATCGACGGCGGTGCGGGCTGGGACACGCTGGCCTACCACAACGATTGGGGCGCCTCGG
>JANTFS010000013.1 GCA_024763335.1 Paracoccaceae bacterium
CGGGATATTTGGGGAAAGATGAAAGAGGAAGATCGGGCATTGCGTCAGCTCCTCTTCAGCTTGGGATCGAGGGCATCGCGCAGGCCGTCGCCCATCAGGTTGATGGCGAGCACGGTGATCAGGATCGCAAGGCCGGGGAAGGTCACCACCCACCAGGCACGCAGGATGAACTCGCGCGCCTCGGCGAGCATCGTGCCCCATTCCGGGGTGGGCGGCTGGGCGCCCATGCCGAGGAAGCCGAGGGCGGCGACGTCGAGGATCGCGTTGGAGAAGGACAGTGCCGCCTGCACGATGATCGGGGCGAGGCAGTTGGGCAGGACGGTGATGAACATCAGCCGCGGCAGGCGGGCGCCGGCAACCCGGGCGGAGATGACGTAGTCCTTGTTTTTCTCGGCCAGCACCGCGGCGCGGGTGAGGCGGACGAAATGCGGCTGGTAGGCGATGGCGATGGCGATCATCGCGTTCATCAGCGTTGGTCCGAGGATGGCGACGAGCACGAGGGCGAGGAGCAGCGCCGGGAAGGACAGGATGATATCCATGATCCGCATGATGATCGTGTCGATCCATTTCGGCGCGAAGCCGGAGATCAGGCCGACGAGGATGCCCCCGGTCGAGGCGAGGATGACCACCATGATGCCAACGAGGAACGACAGCTGGGCGCCGTAGAGCAGGCGCGAGAGAATGTCGCGGCCAAGCGGATCGGTGCCGAGGATGTAGTCCCAGCTGCCGCCTTCCTGCCAGGCCGGCGGGATCAGGGTGGCGGCCCGGTTCTGCACGGTGGGGTCATAGGGGGCGATGAGGCCGGCGGTGAGCGCGAGGACCACGAGGACGGCGAAAACGTAGAGCCCGATCACCGCGCCCCTGTTTTCGCGAAAGTAGCGCCAGAATTCCTTCAGGCGTCCGGGGCGGGCGGGGGCGTTATAGACGACGTCGGTCATGTCAGCGCTTCCGGATTTTCGGGTTGATGAAGCCGTAGAGCACATCGACGATGAGGTTCACCACCATCACCATCACCGCCACCAGCAGGAGGCCGCCCTGCACCACCGGGTAGTCGCGCCGGAAGATCGAATCAACCATCCACTTGCCGATGCCGGGCCAAGAGAAGATCGTCTCGGTCAGGATCGCGCCGGCGAGCAATGTGCCGACCATGAGGCCGATCACCGTTACCACCGGGATCATCGCGTTGCGCAGGGCGTGCAGCCCGTTCACCCGGATCGGCGCCAGCCCCTTGGCGCGGGCGGTGCGGATATAATCTTCCGAGAGCACCTCGAGCATTGCCGAGCGGGTCTGGCGCGCGATCACCGCCAGCGGGATGGTGGCGAGTACGATCGAGGGCAGGATGAGATGTTCGACGGCCGAGGCGAAGGCGCCCTTCTGCCCCGACAACAGGCTGTCGATCAGCATGAAGCCGGTGACATTGGGGAAGAAATAGAGCAGGTCTATCCGGCCCGAAACCGGCGTCCATCCGAGGTTGCCGGAGAACACGATGATGAGCAGGAGCGCCCACCAGAAGATCGGCATCGAGTAGCCCACGAGGGCGGAGGACATCAGCGCACGGTCGAAGAACTTGCCGCGATTGACGGCGGCGATGACGCCCGCCGGGATGCCGAGGGCCGTGGCGAGGATGATGGCGACGACGGAAAGCTCCAGCGTGGCGGGGAAGAGCGAGAAAAACTCGTCGAACACCGGCTTCTTGGTGACGAAGCTCTCGCCGAGATCGCCTTGCAGCACGCCGGTGAAATAGTCCCAGAACTGCACGAGCAGCGGCCGGTCGAAGCCGAATTGCTGTTGCAGCTCGGCATAGCGCTCTTCGGTCATGCCGCGTTCGCCCGCCATGACGATGATCGGGTCGCCCGGCAGCACGCGGATGAAGGAAAACGAGATGATCGTGACCCCGAGGAAGGTGGGGATGAAGGTCATCAGGCGCGCGAGGAAGAATTGGATCATGTGTCCACCACGGTCGGTTTTCGGGGGAAGGGCACGCGCCCGGCGGCAGGCGGGCCCGGTCTTCGGGTCATCGCAGTTTCGGCGGGTCCGGCGCCCGGGCCGCGGGGCGGCCAAAACGCGCAGTCATCGCACCGGTTCTTCCAAAGTCGGGGCGGCACCGCGCTGGCGCCGCCCCGGGTGTTTCAAACGGATGGGCTGGCTATTCGGCCAGGCTCACCGCGGTGAAGATGTGACCGCCCAGCGGGTGCATCACGTAGCCTTCGACCTCGGGCCGCATCGGCATGAACACCACCGAATGCGCGATCGTCGCCCAAGGGGCCTGCTCCTTGAAGATGACCTGCATCTCCTCGTAGATCCGGGTCCGCTCCGCGACATCGGAGGTCACCTTGCCCGCTTCCAGAAGGTCCTGGAACGGCTGGTAGCACCATTGCGCGCGGTTGGCGCCGCCAACCCCGTCGCAGCCGAGCAGCGCCAGGAAGTTGTCCGGGTCGCCGTTGTCGCCGGTCCAGCCGAGGAGCACGGCGCCGTCGCGGTCAACCGCCTTCGAGCGCGAGAGATATTCGCCCCATTCGTAGGAGACGATCTCGACGTTGACGCCGATCTTGGAGAAGTCCTCCTGCATCAGCTCGGCCATGCGCCGGGCGTTCGGGTTGTAGGGCCGCTGCACCGGCATCGCCCAGATCTTCATCGAAAGATCGGTCACGCCCTGCGCCTCGAGCATCGCCTTGGCGGCTTCGGGATCGTAGGGGTCATCGACAACCGCATCGTTGTAGGACCACATGGTCGGCGGGATCGGGTTCTTGGCGATCTCGCCTGTGCCCTGGAACACCACGTCGATGATCGCCTGCTTGTCGATCGCCATGTTCAGGGCCTTGCGGACGGCCGGGTTGTCGAACGGCGGCTGCTGGGTGTTGTAGGCGAGGTAGCCCACGTTGAGGCCCTGCTGTTCCATCACGTTGACATCCGGGTTGGCCTGCATTTCGGCAATGTCGGCCGGGTTCGGATAGGGCATCACGTGGCATTCGCCGGCGAGCAGCTTCTGGTAGCGCACCGAGTTGTCGGTGGTGATGGCGAAGACGAGGTTGTCAACCTTCGGCAGGCCCTCGGCCCAGTAGTCCGCGTTCTTGGCGTAGCGGATCACCGCGTCCTTCTGGTAGGCCACGAACGAGAACGGGCCGGTGCCGATCGGCGCCTGGTTGAGCATCTCCGGCGTGCCGGCGGACATCATCGCGTCGGCGTATTCCTTCGACATGATCGAGGCGAAATCCATCGCCATGTTGGCGATGAACGGAGCTTCCGGTCGGTTGAGCACGAATTTCACCGTCAAGTCGTCAACCTTGACGATTTCCTTGATCAGGTCGGGCATGCCCATGTAGTCGAAATATTCCCACGAGCCGCCCTCGGCGGTGTACCACGGGTCTTCCTTGTCGAGCTGACGCATGTAGCTGAAGATCACGTCGTCGGCGTTGAAGTCGCGCGACGGGGTGAAGCTGTCGTTCGAGTGGAACTTGACGCCCGGGCGCAGGTGAAAGGTGTATTCCAGCCCGTCATCCGAGGCTTCCCAGCTTTCGGCGAGACCGGGGATAACCTCGGTGGTCCCGACCTTGAATTCGACGAGGCGGTTGAAAATCGGGTGCGACGAGGCGTCGAAGGTGGTGCCGGAGGTGTAGAGCGCCGGGTCGAACCCTTCGGGCGAACCCTCGGAACAATAGACCAGCGTCTGCTCGGCCGTGGCCGCCCCTGCCATCGTCAGCACGAGGCTGGTCGCGGTCAGGAAGGTACGTAGTGACATGGAAAAACTCCCTTTGATTTGAAACGATCGGCTGCTTCCCGTCATCTACCGCCCCAAGGGTCCGGCACGCAAAAAAAGCGTATCCGATGTCCCGGGGAATATCTCAGCCCCGGCGCAGTGCGCGCGGGGCCCGGAAGAACTGCGGGACACCGATGGCCCTAGATTGATCGGGGGTCTGTGCCCCCTGCGACGATTAAGACCCCATTCCGCAATTGGATCAAGGTGGACGCTGCGGAAATTTTACCGTTTCGTCAATTTCAACGCCGATCCCTTGCTGCGGCGCGGCGGGGTGGGCGCCGGGGAGTCGACCAGCCGTCATATCTGCGATAGTCAGGCGGCCATTGCAGGCGTATGAAGACCGCAGTGGAGCAGGAGAGACCGAATGTTTTCAGGCGATCGTTCCGATGGCAAGCTGGTGCGCAAGGCGCCGAAAATGCGCCAGTTCATGCCCTACATCATGCCGCGCCGGGGCGATGCGGTGTTCTTTCTCAAGCAGAAGATCGACGTCACCGAGACGCGCGCCTATCTCAAGCGCTGGAACGACGGCACCCGCCCGCGGCTGCGGCTCTATCACATCTATCTCGCCGCCTACGCCCGCATGCTCGCCGATTTCCCGCGGCTGAACCGGTTCATCGCCGGGCGCCGGCTCTACCAGCGCACCGATATTGCGATCTCGATGCCGGTTCTCAAATCGCGCAGCGAAGATGCGACGGTGAAGACGGTGAAACAGATCTATGATCCGGGCACCGGGCTGACCGGGATGCGGGCGAGTACCGAGGAGATCATCAAGATCGGCCGGTCCGACGAGTTGACGGCCTCCGAGCGCGAAGTGGCGCTGATGACGAAGCTGCCGCGCTGGCTGATCCCGCTGCTGTTGAAGCTTCTCAAACTGGGCGACTGGCTCAATGTCACGCCCGGGTTTCTCTCCGAGAGCGATCCGCTCTATTCTTCGCTGATGGTCAGCAACAACGGCTCGCTGCGGCTGTCGAGCGCCTATCACCATCTCTATGAACACGGCACCGTGCCGCTCTTCGCGGTCGTCGGGCCAGATCGGGACGAGCCCGTGGTCACCAAGGCCCGCGAGATCGAGATCCGCCCGATCGTCACCATCCGCTACACGCTCGACGAGCGGGTGGTGGATGGCCATTACGGCGCGCGCGCGGCGGCCTATCACAAGAAGCTTGTCGAAAACCCCTGGCTCATGGAAACCCCCGAAGACAACGGCCCCGGGGCGCCCGAATCCTAGAACCCGCGCAGGCTGGCGCTGATCGGGGCTTCAGGCCCGGGCGATCCGGTCAAGACGGGCCGCAAGGGCGTCGGGCGCGGCCAGAAACGGTTCGTGTCCGGTGGGCAGGCGATGCCGGTCCTGCGGGGCGAAGGCCTCCGCCATCTGCCGTTGCAGCGCGGGCGGAATGGTCTTGTCGTGCTCGCAGATGATGTAGCTGCGGGGCAAGGCCGCGCTCTTGCCGGTGCGCCGCACGGGCTCGGTCTGCGGGCGGATCGGTTGCCACCCGAGATGCGCGCGGGCCAGCGCAAGCGCGTCTTCGGGGCAATCCTGACACAGGTTTTCGGCAATCGCGGCGTCGCGGAACCGGTAGGCGCGCCCGTCGGGGGACCGCTCAAAGGCGCCGGCAAGCGGCTGGTCGGGCGCGGCATGGCGCATGTCGACGAGCGACACGCCGGGGCGTGGCACGTAGGCACAGAGGAAGACAAGCCGGGCGATCAGAGCCGGATCAATCTCGGCGGCCTGCACGATGGCGAAGCCGGCGGCGGAATGGCCCACCACGATCGTGGGCGCGTCGAGGCGCGCGAGGATGGCGCGGCCGTAGCTCTCCAGCGTCACATCGCGCGCCGGGGTCGGGTCATCGCCGCTGCCGGGCAGATCGAGCGCCTCGGCAACATGGCCGCGCGCGGCGAGCCGCGGCACAACCTCGCGCCAGCACCAGGCGCCATGGCCCGAGCCGTGCACGAGCAGGAAACGCGCCATCAGATCTGGCCGACGTCGCGCAGGAACCCGGTGAGCGCGGCGGCATATTCGGCCGGTTTCTCGACACAGGCGAGGTGGCCGGCCCGCCGGATCAGGTGGAATTTCGAGCCCGGCACGAGATCGGTCGTTTCGCGCACCAGATCGGGCGGGGTCGAGCCGTCCTCGCTGCCGGCAATCCCGAGCACGGGCAGCCGTAGCCGGGCAGTGCTGTCGACCAGATCGGTCTCGGCAATGGCCTCCATGCAGCCGACATAGCCCTCAAGCGGCGTGCGGGTGAGCATGTTGCCGATCGCCTCGACGAGGGCGCCCCGCTCGGTCCGGGTGTCGCGGGCAAACCAGCGCTCGAGCGTCGGCGCCGCAAGGGCCTCGATACCGCCCGCGCGCACCGTCGCGATCCGGTCATCCCACATCTGGTGGGTGCCGATCTTGGCGGCGGTGTTCGACAGCACGATGGCGCGCAGCAGGTCCAGCCGTTCGGCGGCGAGGCCCTGCGCGACGATGCCGCCGATCGAGAGCCCGACGAACACCGCGTCCTTCACCGCCAGATGCTCCATCAGCCGGGCCGCATCCTGCACCAGATCGCCCATGAAATAGGGCGCCTCGGGGCAGGTGGTGAGACCATGGCCCCGCATGTCATAGCGCAGGACCCGCAGACCGGCCGGCAGATGCGCCAGCACCCCGTCCCAGATCCGGAAATCGGTCCCGAGCGAGTTGGCAAAAACCACCGCCGGCCCGTTTTCGGGGCCGGAGATATCGTAATGAACCCGGATATCGCCAAGGTCTGCCATCAGCATGTCGGCTCTCCTTCTGCCACGCGGCCCGGCGCACGCCGGTTTCCGGTTGGCGACCCCTGAAGGACTCGAACCCTCAACCTGCTGATTGGAGGTCTCAAGTCCGTTTGTTTCCCTTGGGTTCGCGACCTTTCGATAACGCCCCAATGGTATTGGGAATTACCGAATTCTGAACCATTCTGGCGGCATCCTGTTTCGTGAAATTTCGGATGATGTGAACGCTATGTGAAAGCCAGATGGCGAATCAAGTGAAACTGACGAAGACGGTGGTTGAGGAGGCGTCACCTCACACCAGGGTGCATGTGCTTCGCGATGCCGACATCCCAGGCTTCTCGCTTCGGGTGTACCCCAACGGGCGCAAGGCGTTCTTGTCCCGTGCCACGTCGGGGGAAGTCGCGGGGGTCAGTTGACGGCTCTTTTCTCAGGTTCGGGTGCGGTTGGCGGCTGAGGCGCGGCGGAAATGAGCGAACGGGTGTAGGGGTGATCGGGGTTGGACATGATCTTGGCGGCAGGGCCGCGATCGACTATCTCGCCATCTTTCATCACCAGAACTTCGTCGCAGAGCAACCGGACGACATTCAGGTCATGGCTGACAAACAGGTATGTCATGCCCAGTTTCGCTCGCAGATCGACAAGCAGGTTGAGCACGAGGGCCTGGATCGACACATCCAGCGCGGCGGTGGGCTCATCCAGGATCAAGAGTTTCGGCTCCAGCGCGATTGCGCGGGCAATTCCGACACGTGCCTTCTGTCCGCCGGAAAGCTGATGGGGAAAGCGCGACAACAAGGGCCGTGGCAGGCCCGTCAGATCGGCAAGTTCCTCCACCCGCGCACACAGTTGCGCGCCTTTCAATTTCTCGATCCGTTTCAGAGGTTCGGCGATGGCCGATCCGGCGGTGTCGCGGGGGTTCAGGCTGTCAGTGGCATCTTGAAACACCATCTGGATATCGCGCCTTGCATGATGGGTCGTAAACCGCGCCGCGGGCGTTAATGCGATGTGTTGTCCCTCGAAACGGATCGCACCGGAGGTTGGGTCTTGCAGCCTGGCGATCATTTCCGACGTGGTCGATTTTCCGCTTCCGGATTCACCCACCAACCCAACGGACTGGCCCGCCAGAATGGCGAATGAAATGCCCTTTACCGCCTGAACCGGACCGGATTTCCCCGGATAGGATTTCGCGAGGTCGATGACTTCCAGCAGGGGGCGGTCGTGGATGATGTGGCTGGGCTGGGGGGTGCGCTCTTCGGGGGGAAGCAGATCGCGAATCGAGGCGCCGATACGGGGCGTCGCGTCGACCAGTCGGCGTGTGTAGGCGTGTTTGGGTTGCGAAAACAGCCGCTGCGGATCACCCTCTTCAACGATTTCGCCATCTTTCATCACGACGATCCGGTCGCAATATTGCGAGGCAAGGCCAAGGTCGTGCGTGATCAGGACCATCGCCATGCCGCGATCGCGCGTCAGGTCACGCACGAGATCCATCACCGCCTTCTGCGTGGTGATATCGAGCCCGGTCGTCGGCTCGTCTGCGATTAGCAGGCGCGGATCACAAGCCAATGCGATCGCTATGACGATGCGCTGGCACATGCCGCCGGAAAGCTCGAACGGATAGGCGTCATAGCGTGCGGCGGCATCGTTTATCCGCACGTCCTCCATCGCTCGTATCGCCTTTTCACGCGCGTCCTGATGCGTAGCGCGGGCGTGTTGGATCAAGACGTCTTCGATCTGGTGCCCGACCTTTCGGATCGGGTTGAGCGCCGCGCGCGGGTTTTGGAAGATCATCGACATCTCGCGCCCGCGCACGTCGCGCATGTTCCGCTCAGACGCGGCACGCAGATCGATGCCGCCATAGGTGACATTGCCGCTTCGTATTTCGCCGCCCGCGTCGAGAATACGCATCAATGCGTAGGACGTCACCGATTTGCCCGAGCCGCTTTCGCCGACAATGCCCAGCGTCTCACCCCGTTTCACGTCGAAACTGACGCCACGCACGGCCTCGACCTCGCCCTTTCGGGTGCGGAACGCGACGGACAGGTCTTTCACTTCCAACATGGTTCAGCTCCGCTTTCGCGGGTCGACGATGTCGCGCAGGCCGTCGCCCATCAGGTTGAATGTAAAGACAGCGAGCATGAGCCAGAGCCCGGGGAAAAGCGCCAGCCACCATTCGCCGGAAACGATGAAATTCGCGCCTTCGGCCACCATGATCCCCCATTCCGGGGTCGGCGGCCGCACGCCCAGCCCGATGAAGCTGAGACCGGCGGCGTTCAGGATTGCCCAGCCGAGATTGAGCGAGACCTGGACCATCATCGGGGGCAGGGCGTTGGGGAATATATGCACCGCGAGAATGCGCAGATCGCTGTTGCCAGCCAGCTTCGCCGCCTGAGCAAACCCCGCGTTTCTGCGAATGTTGACCTCCGCGCGCACGACCCGCGCATAGAACGGAACATTTATGATGGCGGTCGCGTAGATGATGTTTTCGATCGTGTTGCCAAGGGCCGCGACAACCCCCATCGCCAGAACAAACAGCGGAAAGGCCATGATCGTGTCGAGAAAGCGGTTCAGCACGGCGTCGATCCAGCCCCCCCAATAGCCTGCGACCGACCCCAGGATCGAGCCGGTGACGAAGCTGAGCGCCACGGCCGCCACCGAAATCGTGAGGTCGAGCCGCGTTGCCACGACCACCCGGCTGAACACGTCGCGCCCCAGATTGTCGGTGCCGAACCAGTGATCCCAGGAAGGCGGTTCCAATGCGCGTGCGGCGTTGGTGGCCAACGGATCGAAGGGCACGAGGGATGGGCCAAAGATGGCGGAGCCGAGGAAAAACCCGAGCATGGCGAAGGCTACGAGCGTGACCGGGTTTTCGCGCAGGACATAAGCGATGTGGCCCAGAGTCGTGTCCCTCTTTTGCCGGCCGGGCCGGTCGGGCGCTGTCGTGTTTGTCATCAGTTCAGTCCGATGCGCGGATCGATCAGCGCATAGGCGATGTCAATTATCAGATTCAACAGAACGAAAAGCAGCGCCATCGCTAGTACGAACCCTTGCACCGCGGCATAGTCGGAAACCACGAGCGCCTCGACCGCGTAGGATCCGATACCGGGCCAGGCAAACACCTTCTCCACCAACACATTGGCCCCAAGCGTGAAGGAAAACACCATACCCAGCGTCGTGATGACAGGCAGGAGCGCATTTCGGAACGCATATCCATAGAGCACCTTGCGCCGTCCAAGCCCAGCGGCGCGCGCGGTGCGAATGAAGTCCGACGACAACGCCTGCAGCATCGCGGCCCGTGTCATTCGTGCAATCGGCGCCAGCGTGAACAGCGCGAGCGTCGCTGCGGGCAGGATCAGTTGTTTCAGCGCCCCGAGCCAGGTTTCGAAGTCACGGTCAATGGCGGCGTCGATCAGGTAGAAGCCTGTGACATGAGGCGGCGAGAGAAAGAGGAAATCCAGCCGCCCCAAGGGGGACGGGGCAATGCCCAAGAGGTAATAGAAAACATAGATCAGCACGATCCCCGTGAAGAACGTGGGCATGGAGACCCCAGCGGTCACCAAGACCCGAAACAGGTGGTCGATCCATGTGCCCGGCCTTGTCGCGGCCAGAACGCCAAGCGGAATCGCGATGGCGCAGGACAGCGTCAGAGCGAAAAGCGTCAACTCAAGCGAAGCGGGTAATCGGCCCGCAAGGTCTGCGATGACAGGCTGGCCAGTCGAGAGCGCGGTGCCAAGATCGCCCCGGGAAAGGTCGCCTAAATAGAAGAAGAATTGCTCGATCAGGGGCTTGTCCAAGCCCAGAGCCTCACGGATTTCGGCAATCGACGCCTCGTCTGCTGCGGGTCCTGCAAAATATGCCGCAGGATCGCCGGGCAGGGCCCGGGTCAGCAGGAACGAAATCACGACAACGCCAGCAATCACGGGGATAGCCTGGGCCACGCGGCCCAGGATCATTTTGAGGCGTGCGTTCATCACGACGAGGTCGGGACAAGCGGGCGAATGTCAAGTTGACGGTGGAACCAGAATTCATAGCCCGAGGCGCCGTTCATCGCCACATTCAGCGCCGGTTGCCACAGCGGGATGCGCGGCAGGTCTTCGAAGGCGATCTCGAACATGCGCTTGACGTTGGGCGCGTAGGCCGGGTCGTCCATCGGGATATGCAGCGTGTCGTCCACCAGCTTTTCGATTTCCTCGTTGAGATAGTTCGAGGAGTTGAACAGGTGGCCGTGCTTGTAGGCCCAGAAGAAATAGTAATCTGGTGTGTTGAGCCAGCCGCCGAAATTCTCCAGATGCAACGGAAGGCGCTTTTCGACCAGCGCCGCGGTGCGCCAATTGGCTCCGGGGATCTTTTCGATCTCGGCCTTGATGCCGATCTCGGCGAAGGATTCCTGCAGCAAGAGGGCCGTGGGTTCCATCCAATCCGCGAGGCCGAGGCTGATCGAGAGCGGCACCTCGAAACCGGTCGCATAGCCGGAGGCGGCCATATGCTCTTTCGCCTTGGCCATGTCGGTCATGTAGGGCGACTTGCGTGGCCATGCGGTATCGGTGATTTCCGCCTCGCCGCCCCACATCGGCGCCCCGCGGCCGTAAGCGGCAGTTTGGAAAATCGCTTCATAAGGGATGGCATAGGCCAGCGCCTTGCGAACATTGGCGTCCTGGAACGGCTCGAAATTGAAGTTCGGGTTGAGGCAGTTGATGCAGTTGTCGATCGGCGTTGAATAAACATCGACGTCGGCCATTCCATCGAGCTCCGAGGCATCCTTGTTGGGGATGTTGAACGACATCTGCACGTCGCCCTTCTCGATCAGGGCGCGGCGCGTGGCTGGGCTGGGCACTTCGCGCAGGATGACGCGTTCGTAGGCGGGCAGCGGGCCGCCGACCCAAGCGTCGTTACGTTCGTAGACCAGCTGTTGGCCCTGATCCCAGCGCGCGATTTTGTAGGCGCCCGAACCCGCGGGCGTGGTGTGCAGGTATTCCATCGCCCAAGGATCATCCTCGGTCACGTTGGCCTTTGCGACCTCGGCGTTGATGATGAAGGGCACCGGCACCGCGAGGTCGGGAAGGGTCAGCTTGGACGGGCGATCGAGATAGATCACGAAGGTCTCGTCGTCCACCGCTTCGAACTGCTCGGGGCGCAGCAGGCCACCGGCTTTCATCTGGACCGATGGGAAACCGCCCACCGAGACGGCCCGGTCGAACGACCATTTCACATCGGCGGCGGTCACCTTGCGCCCGTCCCAGAAGGTCGCGTCGGGCTTGATCTTGAAGGTCATGATCAGCCCGTCATCGGAAATGGTCCAGCTTTCGGCCAGTTCGGGCTCGATCACCGAGTAGTCGTAGGACAGGCCGCCGCCGGGCGCGGGCTTGGTCCCGAAACTGACGAGCCGGTCGTAGCAATTGACCGCAACCTGATAGGACGCACGGTTGGTGCCGGTGCGGTGCAGGTCGAGGCTGTTGATGGTCTGGCCCGACACGACAACGAGAGTTTCGCCGGCCGCGGCTTGCGCCGGTATCGCCTTAAGGAACGGCAGCATGGCGGCGCCCAACGTGCCGCCGGTCAACTTGAGAAATGATCTTCGGGAGGTCTGAGACATGGGTTGTCCTTTCGAGGAGGAGGGGGTGCCTGCCCAAACCATGCGCGTCGTTTCCGTTGATCTCAATTGCTAAGAATGAACCGAACCGATGCAGAAAACGCACCGCTCGCCCGTCGGTAGCGAAGGCGTGTTGGCCCGTTTGAACAAGGGCGCCGTGCGGGAGGGGGGCGATCGCGGCTGCGAGTACGCGCAGGCAATGTTCGGGCTCGCCCCCCGGGACTTTGTTTGCGTTCAAGGATGTCTTGCCGGCGTGGCACCATTCCCGGGGTCCGGTACGCCGACACGCGAAAGAGAGAACAATCCCGCGGACCCACGTAAACACCGGATGTGCCATGCTGCCGCACCGTGTCCTGGTCCGCCAGGATTGCCCCGGACGTGGGGCGCGCGCGATCGCGCAGCCGGCAGGGCCCGCGCCAGGCCGGTGATCACTGGGGCTTAGAGAAACTTGACCGGCTTTGCCCATTGGAGGAGCGCGACACAGCCCTCCTCGCTGAAAACCTCGTGTTGTGTGCCTTGAAAATTCACCACGAGGTCGCCGGCATGATACGTCCCGTTCGCGTCCGATTGGGTGCCCGACAGGATCAGAACAGTTTCGGGAGCAACATGGTAGTGCAGGGGCGCTCTTGCCCCCGGATCATATTTCAGCACCGCGATCGCAGGGGCGCCCTTTTCCAGCCAGTGCACCGATATCCCGGGCTTGAACGGCTCGAAATCCAGGTTGCGCCATGCGCCGCTCAGAAAATTTGGTATCATCAGGTTGTTAGCCATTGAGCGCCTCAACTATCCGGTCCACGTCAGTGGCCCAGCCCACGATCCCGCCTTGGGCGACGATCATATCCACGGTGGCGGCTTTGAACTGCGGGAAATAGCTCTGTGTCGCGTCCGTCGCCAAAAGGCAGTCGTATCCGCGATCATTCGCCTCGCGCATCGTGGTCTGGACGCAGACTTCAGTTGTCACGCCCGCGAAGACGAGGTGTTGGAGCCCCCTCGAGACCAGGTGGTCGCCGAACTCTGTTGCGAAAAACGCGCCTTTCCCCGGTTTGTCGATCACCACTTCTCCCGGCGCCGGATAGAGTTCGGGAATGATGTCGGCGCCCGGCTCTCCTGCGATCAAGATGCGCCCCATGGGCCCGATATCGCCAATCCGAAGTTTCGGCGCACCACGGTTGCGTTTGGATGGCGGCAGGTCGCTCAGGTCCGGGCGGTGGCACTCGCGCGTGTGAAAAACCGGAAGCCCGGCGTTGCGGAAAGCAGACAAGAGCCGTTGGGCTGCGGGGATTGCGGCACGCAGCTGTGACACATCGTTGCCGAGGGTTTCGCCAAACCCTCCTGGTTCGACGAAATCGCGTTGGAAATCGATCATCACCAAACCAAGAGACTTGGTTTCAAAGGGAAAGCCGAAGGGCTGCGCTTTGATCACGGGCATCAGCCATGCCCCGCCATGTGTGCACCGATTTCCGCGGTGTTCGCATTTGCCGTCGCGGTCTCGAAGACGATCTGGCCCTCGCTGATCACCACGACCCTGTCCGAAAGCTCGAGGATTTCGTCCAGGTCTTCGCTGATCAACAGAACAGCCGCTCCACCGTTGCGCGCCGCAAGGATACGCTCGCGAATGGCCGATACCGCCGCGAAATCGAGGCCGAAACAGGGGTTTGCGACCACCAGCAAGTCAACCTCACCGGTCAGTTCGCGCGCGAGGACGGCGCGTTGAACGTTGCCGCCGGACAACGACGCGATGGGGCTGTGCACCGAGGCGGTCTTTACGTTGAACTCCGATATCCGGTCGCCGGCGGTCGCCAGCATTTCACGTTTGTTCTTCCAAAACCTCGGGCGGTCGGAACCGTTGACGTCAAATTGTCGGAAGGCGAGGTTCTCGGCCACGCTCATGTGCGGCGCGCAGGCATTGTGCAGAGGCTCTTCGGGCAGGTAGCGCACTTTCAGGGCTTTCGCCTCGCGGCGGCTCGCGTGATAGGGCAGGCCCTTGACCCGGATTTCGCCGCCGGTGAGGTTGCGCTGGCCCGTCAGCATTTCCATCAGTTCCGTCTGGCCGTTGCCGGACACGCCCGCAACGCCAAGGATCTCGCCCGCTCGAACATCGAGCTTGGCGATGTCGACGGATTTCAGCCCTGAGCGGTCCTTGGCCCTCGCATCGCGCAACGAGAGCACGGTTTCGCCCTCAGTCGCCGCCCGGGTCACACCTCCGTTCTGGACCTGTTCGCCCACCATCATGCGGGCCATTTCGTCATGAGAAAGGGAGGAAACCTCGCCGGAGCCTGCCAGCTTCCCGCGCCGCAGGATCGACACGTCGTCGGCAAACTGGGTCACCTCGCGGAACTTGTGGGTAATCATCAGCACCGAAATCTGGCCTGCCTCGCACAGGGCCCGGACGTGCCCGAGGATTTCGTCGGCCTCGCCGGGGGTGAGCACGGAAGTGGGTTCGTCGAGGATCAGGAACCGGGTGCCGAGGTAGAGCTGCTTGAGGATTTCGAGCTTCTGTTTCTCGCCGGCCGACAGGCTGCTGACGGGCCGATCAAGCGGCGCCTTGAACGGCATTGACTCGACGAAGGCATGGAGCTTGGACATCTCCTTGCGCCACGAGATAACCTGTGGTGCATCCGCCCGGCTGATCAGCAGGTTTTCCGCGCCGGTGAGCGAAGGAACAAGGGTGAAGTGCTGATATACCATCCCAAGCCCGAGCCGCTGCGCGTCGACCGGATCGCGCACGATCGCCTCGCGGCCGTCAACCAGCAATGCGCCTTCGGTCGCGTGGTAGAACCCCATGATGCACTTCACGAGGGTCGACTTGCCCGCGCCGTTTTCTCCCAGCAGCGCGTGGAAGCTGCCGGGCACAACGTTGAGCGTGACATTGTCGAGCGCGGTGAAATCGCCAAACCGCATGGTCATGGCGACGGCTTCGACGCCAATCGCGCCTGCTGGAAGGGCGGGTTCGTGGCTCATGGCAGCTGCGCGATCAGGGTGGCGCTGTCGGAGACGGTGCCAAACACTCCGCCTTGCATCTTCACCATCTTGATTGCGGAATCGTGGTTGCCCTGATCGGTGGCTCCGCAACAATCCTCCGCCAGCAGGCATTCGAAGCCGCGGTCATTGGCCTCGCGCATCGTGGTGTGCACGCAGACGTCGGTGGTGATTCCGGTCAGGATCAGGTTTTCGATGCCGTTCTTGCGCAACAGAAGTTCGAGATCGGTCGCGAAGAAGCTGCCTTTGCCGGGCTTGTCGATGATCGGCTCGCCGTCGCGGGGGTAGAGTTCGGGGATGATGTCCCATCCCGGCTGGCCTCGCACGAGGATCATGCCGCATGGCCCCGGATCACCGATCCCGGCCCCGATCCGTTGCGACCGCCAGCGCTTGTTGTCGGGCAGGTCCGTCAAATCGGGGCGGTGGCCTTCGCGGGTATGGATGATGTGGTAGCCCTTCTCACGCATCACTTCGAGCAGGGCCTTGATCGGCTTGATCGGCGCTTGGGTCATCGACAGGTCATAGCCCATCGTGTCGACATAGCCGCCCTTGCCGCAAAAATCGGTCTGCATATCGATGATGATCAGCGCGGTGTTGTCCGGGCGCAGATCGCCGTTGTAGGGCCAGTCGTAGGGGTCGGCGTCGATGGTACTCATTCTGCGGCCTCCTGCGCGGTTTGTCCAAAGGCCCGGGTCGGCGCGTCGAACCCGCAGCTCGTTCCGTCGGTCACCTTGACCTCGTCTTCCCAAGGCAGGCGGTAGGCGCCCGCCGCGAGATCGGCCATGTAGGTGTAGGGGCAATCCTGCGCGCCACCTTTCACCGCCACGTAGCCGCGGTGGCCGAACTGGTAGATGTTGTTCTCAACCCCCCAGCCCGCCCGCGCCTCGCGGATCAGGTCGGGCCGGATCTCGGCGGTGATGATCTCGTCGGCGCGCCCGGTCGTGCCGTGGGCAATGATCGTGCCGTCGAAACTGCAGATCATCCCCTCGCCCATACTGTCAAAGGTTCCATCCGTGCCGCACATGCAGACGCTCGCGGTGGCCATCAGGTTGCAAAACGCGTTCGACTGGTTGGTGAATTTCCACGAGTCGCGCACCGGGGCGGTGTAGCCCGCCGTGCGGATCATGATCTCGGCACCCTTGTAGGCGCTTTCGCGGGCCATTTCCGGGAACATCCCATCGTGGCAGATAATGAGCGCGATCTTCGAGCCGTTCGGGCCGTCGCAGACCGGAATGCCCTGATCGCCCGGCTCCCACGGCTCGACTGGCACCCATGGGTGCATCTTGCGGTAGTAGAGCTGGATTTCGCCGTGGTTGTCGATGATCAGGCCGGAATTGTACGGCATCCCACCCGGGTTCAGTTCCATGATCGAAAAACAGCCCCAGATGTCGTTCTCGATACAGGCTTCCTTAAAGGCGGCCACCTCGGGGCCATCGAGCGAGCACATGATTTCAGGATTGGTATCCATGCTCAGCCCGTGGAGCATGTATTCGGGGAACACAACGAGATCCATCGTCGGCATGTTGCGCCGCGCCTTGCCCACCATCTCCACGACCCGCGCGGTCTGGGATGCGAGATCGGCCTTGGTTTTGGTCACCGGCAGTTGCAGTTGCACCATGCCGATGACGACACCGTTTTCCGATTTGTTCAATCCGCCAAGGCCGTTCATCCGATGCTCCTATTTGGTGATGCTCAACTCGCCCGGCGCGCCGTCCATGGCCTTGTCGGGAGAGGAGGTGAGGATCAAGAGCCCCAGCGTCAGCACGTATGGGGCCGCGAAAAAGAGGTAGTAGCCGCTGGTGACACCGACCGACTGCAAGGCCGGGCCAAGCGCGCCGGCGCCGCCAAAGAGTAGCGCGGCCCAGAATGACAGGATCGGGTTCCAGCGCGCGAAGATCACCAGCGCCACCGCCATAAGGCCCTGTCCCGAGCTGATGCCCTCGGTCCAGCTGCCCGGGTAATAGAGCGACAGGTAGGCCCCCCCGACCCCGGCCAACGCGCCGCCTGCGGCGGTCGACAGCAGGCGCACGGTGTTGGGGTTGAGCCCGATCGCGCGGGCCGCGTCGGTGCTGTCTCCCACGACCCGGATTGTCAGGCCGATCCGGGTAGATCGGAACATCCAGTGCATCGCAACGGCGAGGAAGGCTCCGAGGATAAAGAGAGCGTTTACCTGCAGCGCGGCCTGAACTTGCGGAATATCCGACCACCAGCCAAAGGAAATAGCCGGCAGATCGGGCGCGACTGGCTGGATGTAGGGCTTGCCGAAGAAGAACGCGAGGCCCATGCCGAGCAGCATCATCGCGATGCCGATGGCAATGTCGTTTACGCCCTTGAAGCGGCAAATCCAGCCGTGAAACAGCCCAAACACCGACCCCGCCAGTGCCGCGGCAAGCACGCCGAGCCACGCCGATCCGGTCTCGTAGGCGATGGCGTAGCCCGTCATCGCGCCGAACACGAGCGTGCCTTCCAGCCCGAGGTTGATGCGCCCCGACCTCTCGGTCAAAGTCTCACCGAGGGAGACGAACAGGAACGGGGTCGAAACCCGGATCGCGCCGCCAAGAATAGCGAGCGGCACACCCCAAACGCCGATTTCGGCTGCGGTGCTCATGCCCGGCCTCCCCAGAATTTCGGATCAAACACCGCGATCTTGCCGTAGAGCGTTTCGCTGAAGAGCAGAACGACGAAGACGATGCCTTCCATCACCAGGATTGTGGCGTCCGGCAGGTCCATGCGGCGCTGAATGAGGCCCGACGAGGCTTCGAACCCCGCGAGCAGGATGGCCACCGGGATGATCGCCAGCGGGTTGTGTCGCGCGAGGAAGGCCACGAGGATGCCGGTGTAGCCATAGCCCGCAACGAGTGAGCCGTTGGCAGCGCCGTGTATGGCCGAAGCCTCGAAGAACCCCGCAAGGCCCGCAAAAGCCCCACCGAGCGCCGTGAACCCGATGATCAGCTTGCCCACCGGCAGGCCCTGCACCTGCGCGGCGCGAACGTTGTCGCCCGCGATGCGCGCGGCGAAGCCGATGGTCGTGCGGTCGATCAGCACCCAGGCCAAAACACAAGCCAGGACGCCAACGGCAAAGCCCCAGTGAACCTCGATCCCGATCGGCATGTCGCCGACGCGCAAACTGTCGGGCAACGGGGCGGTGGAGGGTTTGTTCAGGCTCGCCGGGTCACGAAACGGCCCTTCGACGAAATGGTTCATCAGGGCGATGGCGATATAGGCCATCAGGAGCGAGGCGATGGTCTCGTTCACGCCGCGTTTGAAGCGCATCCAGCCCACGGCGCCGATCCAGAGCGCCCCTATGCCGGCGGCGCCGATTGCCATGACCAGCAATCCAAGCGTCGAGGGGGCGCCGATCAGCATGGTCCCCAGCACCGCCGCGGCGAGCCCGCCAAGAACGATCGCGCCTTCACCGCCAATCACGACGAGGCCCAATCGCGCCGGTAATGCGACGCATAGCGCGGCAAACAGAAGCGGCGACACCCGCGAGAGAGTGTTCTGCCAAGAAAACGGCGTGCTGAACCCGGCCTTGTAGATCAGCCCGTAGAAATCGACCGGCGATTTCCCGAGCACGAGCAAAAAGACCGAGAAAACCAGCAGGCCGCCCAAAAGAGCGGCCAGCGGGATGACAACAGCCTCGATCCGCGGGAGCCATTGCGCGAAAGCAACGCTGGCGCCTGAAGGGGAGGCTGTTGTCGTGTCACTCATCTGGTCAGCTCGTCGACCCGATCACGCCCTCGACAAGGTAATCCATGCTCTCAAGCGCCACGTCGGTTTCAACAAACGACTCGCCGGCCTTGGCGATCACGTTGCCCTTGTTGTCTTTCATCGGCCCCTTGATCACTGCGTAACCGCCCTTGAGGATCTCTGCCTTGGTGGCCTCGAACTGCTTGCGGGATGCGTCGGAAACGGCCGGACCGAGGGGGCTCATCTTGATGAAGCCTTCCGCCAGCCCACCGCGAACGAAGTTGTCGATCGTGCCGCCATCGAGCATGGTCTGCACCATGTCGGTGTAAACCCCGGCCCAGTTCCACTCGGCCCCGGTGAGATACTTCTCCGGCGCAAGCGGCGACTGGTTGGCGTGATAGCCGCAGACGTAAGCCCCGCGCGCGGCAGCTGTTTCGATTACAACCTTCGGGCCATCGACGTGGCAGGTGATGACGTCGCAACCCTGATCGGCCAGCGCGTTCGTCGCCTCGGCCTCCTTGACGGCAAGTGACCACTCGCCCGTGAAGATGACCTGGCAGGTGATTTCAGGATCAACCTGACGTGCGCCGAGCAGGAACGAGTTGATGTTGAGCAGAACCTGCGGGATCGGCTTGGCGGCGACAAATCCGATCTTCTTGGTCTTTGTAGCGTGCCCGGCGGTGATCCCGTTCAGGTATTGCCCCATGCCGATATAGCCGAAATATGAGCCGACGTTGGTCGGCATCCCCTCGGTCCAGAGCCCGCCGGCATGTTCGAAGCGGACATCGGGGTGTTTCGGCGCCACCTCGAGGATATGCGGGTTGAAATAGCCAAACGACGTCGGGAACAACAGCCCGGCCCCATCAAAGTTGATCATCGATTCCATGGTGTTCTGAACGTCGACGGTCTCGGGCACGTTCTCTTCTTCGACGACGGTTACACCCGCCATGGCCTTCACCGCGGCGGCCCCCTCGGCGTGAGCCTGATTGTAGCCAAAATCGTCTTTCGGGCCGACGTAGATGAAGCCGACGGTCAGGTCAGCAGCGGCAAGGGCTTGGCCGGGGTTGAGCGAAGATGCGAGTGCGGCGCCCCCGAGGGCAACCGAGCTGTTAAGGAAATGGCGGCGTGTTAACGTGCTGGTACGTTTCACTTTTCATGCTCCTGTTGTCGCGTCCGTGCCTCGGACAGACCGGCTTTGAACGCAGAAAGATTGAATTGCGACTCGGAGCGTAATTACGAAAAGTGGTTCTGTCGTATGCTAGTTTCTTCCAATACTGGTGCAAAAAATGCACCGGTCAAAAATTTTGGGCCACCAAGGCTTGGGCAAGCTGCTGCACGAAACGGGCAGAGGCGACGGGCAAGGTCCGACCGCGAAGCTGACCGAGCAACAAGTTCCCGGGTTCAACATCTCGTGGTGAAAGCGGCAGTGCCACCAATCCAGGCGTTCCCTTGGGGTTCAACCCGATCGGGAATTGAAAAGAAATGGCGTTTTCCTGCAGCACATAGTGACGCATGAAATCGAAACTCTCCGATTCCGCGATAGGGGTGAGGCGTTCGAAGTTGGTCCGTTTGACGGCTGTTTCCAGCAAGACACGTACCGCGAACGCCGCGCCGGGCAAAACGTAGGGATGGTGAAGACAATCGCGCAGCCGCAGTTCGCTTTCACTGGCCAACGGATGGTCTTCACGCATGATTCCGAAAACCGGCTGAGTGACTGACAAAACCACTTCAAAATCAACCACGTGGCGCGGCTCAAAAACCAGAGCGATATCGGACGAAAACGTCGAAAGCTCACGCTCAACTTCAAGCCGGTCACGCGCATTGACGCTGAAGGTTACGCCACGATGATCATCACGATACCGCGCAATCTGGTCCGGCAAGAAATAGGGCAGTAACGCCTGCGAACAGGCAATCGAAACGTGACCGCGCCGAACCCCGGACAGGTCTGCCACCTGAGATTGCAGGCGCGCGAAATCTGAGCGCTGCGACCGAATGTGATGCAGCATGAGTTCACCAGCGGGATTGAGCCGCACACCTCGCGGCAAGCGCTCGAAGATCTCATATCCGAATTCCTCCTCGAACCGATTTATGCGCCGGTTCAGGGCCGAAGCCGTGATGTTCATGTCTTCGGCGGCTTTGCGGATCGAGCCCGCCCTCATCACCGCCTCGATGAATGCGAAATCCTGAAGGTGTCTCATTTGCGCTTTCTCTCAACCGGTGCAAATTTTGCACCGCTTTTGTGCATTCTTAGCATTTGTGGCGCCACACCGGAAAGCGGAAGTTGGCTTCGCGATAGCCGCGGACTTGGAATTTGTGGCGTTGAAGAAGGAGAATACCTGGTGAAAAACGTACCGCTTACCATTTCCGCGCTGAAGGCCGCCTATGCCAACGGGCTCTCACCAGAAGAGATCATTGAACAAGTCTATGCGCGTATCGAAGAGGTCGCCGATCCCAACATTTTTCTTTGTCTTTTCGACAAACCCGACGTTTTGGCTGCGGCACAGGCACTGGGCGACTATGACCCCGACAAACCGTTGTGGGGCGTGCCGTTCGCGATCAAGGACAACATCGACGTAGCCGGCAAGCCCACGACGGCGGCCTGTCCTGCCTACACCTACCACCCCAAGTCCGATGCCTTCGTCGTGAAGCAACTCGAAGAGGCCGGCGCCCTTCTGATCGGGAAAACCAATCTCGACCAATTCGCAACCGGACTCGTTGGCTTACGCACCCCGTATGGCGCGCCGAAGAACGCGGTTGATCCCGAAATTGTTCCCGGCGGGTCTTCCAGCGGCTCCGCCGTGGCGGTCGGCCATGGAATCGTGAGCTTTTCGCTTGGCACCGACACTGCTGGGTCAGGACGCGTGCCCGCCGCGTTGAACAACATTGTAGGGTTGAAACCCACGCTCGGGACGATTTCGGCCACAGGTCTTGTTCCCGCTTGCCGGTCGCTCGACACGATTTCCGTCTTTGCGCTTACCGTGGAAGACGCCTATGCGGCATTCCGGGCCGCCGCCGTTTTTGACCCGGTCGACAGCTACGCCAACCGGTTCGACTACGGGGATCTGCAGGCGCCACCAAAGCAAGCAGTCATCGGGATCCCCAGCAAGGAGACCGCGAAATTCTTCGGCGATACCGTGCAGGCGGCCTCCTTCTCGGCGACGGTCTCGGCGCTGGAAAAGAACGGGTACGAGATCCGGGAAATTGATTTTTCGCCGCTCTATGCGGTGGCAGATATGCTCTACGCCGGTGCTTGGGTCGCCGAACGCTACGCTGTGATCGAAGACCTCCTCAAGAAAGACCCCGAAGCCGTTTTTCCGGTGACACGCCAGATCATCACATCGGCCGAGAGGCTCTCCGCGGCGGACGCCTTTCGAGGCATCTATCGTCTGAAAGAACTCATTCGCGAAGCCGAGCCGCTTCTTGACCAGATCGACATGCTGTGCGTTCCGACGATCCCCACATTCTACTCTGTTGCCGATCTCGAGGCCGACCCGGTCACGCCCAACAGCAATCTCGGCACCTACACGAATTTCGTCAACCTGATGGACATGTGTGGCATCTCGGTGCCAGCGCCGCCGCGCGCAGATGGTCGCCCCGGAAGCGTGACATTCCTCGCCCCGGCTGGTGAAGACCAGAAAATCGCCTCCGTCGCGACCTTGATCGAAGCGCTGGGCGAGCGAAGCCTTGGCGCAACCGACTGGCCCTTTACCACCCCTGAACTTGGGGCCGGCACGGGCGGCGATGGGATGATCGAAATTGCCGTTTGCGGTGCGCACATGGAGGGATTGGCCCTAAATTCCCAACTGACCGACCGTGGCGCGACGCTGGCTCACAGCGGGAGAACGGCGCCTGACTACAAGTTCTTTGCGCTGCCGGGCGATATTCCGCGGCCTGGGCTGGTTCGCACTGTGCCGGGAACGGGTGCGGAGATCGCGCTCGAAGTCTGGCGGATGCCAATCGAGAACTTCGGGTCGTTCATGCAATTGATCCCGGCCCCCCTCGGCATCGGGTCGGTTCAGTTGGCGGAGGGAACGACGGTGAAGGGCTTCATATGTGAGGCCGCCGCGACCGACGGTGCCACCGATATCACGGAAATCGCCGACTGGCGGCAGTTCCTTGCATCGACGGCGAACTGAGCCTTCCGCGGCAACCTGCGATGTGCCGGGGTCAATCTCGCTGTTCAGAATTCGAGGTCAGGTGACTGGCCACGGAGGACCCAACCGGGCGGCGGTCGAGGCCCCCGGGTCGAAAGACCCGGCGCCGCGGCACCTTGTCCGGCTGATTGGTTCGGTGAAAGCCATGTGGACGCCAAAAAAGCAGGCCGGCTTCCGGTTGGCGACCCCTGAAGGACTCGAACCCTCAACCTGCTGATTAGAAGTCAGCTGCTCTATCCAGTTGAGCTAAGGGGCCGCTGCCCCGTGAGATAGCCTCACGGGTCGGCCCCTTGCAAGGTCATTCGCCGGCGGTCGTGCTCAGGCGTTTTCGCGGATTTTCTTGGCCACGAACCACGCGACGGGAATCGCGACGATGAAACCGGCAAGAGAGGAATACAGAACCGGTGTCATCGTGGCGTAGCCGGCGGTAAGTGCGGCGACCATGAACGACCCGGCCAGCGTGGCACCGAGGAAGATGTAGACGAGCAGGAAAAGTCCCATAAGTGAGGCCCTCTTGATTGTCGGCGCGATCTCGCTGGCCACGCTGCTTTGCAGAGCCCGACTTGTCCTTGATCCAGATCATACCGAAAGGCCCCGACACGCGGCAGAGCCGGCGGCCGGATGGGGTTTATTTCATCCGCTGGGCCACCAGCCAGGCAATCGGCCAGCTCACGGCATAACCGGCAACCGCCGCGCCGATCAGGGGCCACAACCCGGTCACGCCCGCGACCAGCGCCACCACGACGAAGACGAAGGCCAGCGTCGAGCCGATCATGCTGCCAAGGAAGAAGATCAGGCGGGTCATTCGGGTTTGCGCATCCGGTTCATCACGTCGGTTTTCAGCACGAACTGCTGATACAGCGCGCCGGCCACGTGGATTGTGACAAGGAGGATCAGGAGCGGTTTGAAGATCTCGTGCACCTCGGCCGCCCAGCCCTGCGCGCCGAACCAGGCCACGGCGCCCGAAATCGGCATCAGGAACAGGATGGCATAGAGCGCGAGATGGGTGCCGTGGGCGGCGAGCTTGAGCAGGGCAGGCTCGTTCTCGGGCAGCGGCGGTGCGCCGCGGCGGGCCTTGATCGCGAAGCGGACGACGACGAGCGCGAGGATCGCGAGCCCGCCGAAGACATGGGCGGCGACGAGAGGCGTCTGCGTGAAGGTGCCGGAGCGCATGTAGGCGCGGAACGCCTCGCCGATGGCGTCTTCGTTGAGGATCATGCCGATGAGCATGGCGAAGATCAGCCAGTGCAGGACGATCTGGGTGCGGGTGTAACCTTTGGGCATGGCGGCTCCTGTGTCTTTGAGGTGTCTTTGCCCGGGTGATACGCGTCGGGACGTCTGGTCCGTCGCGCAAAATCTGACCGAATTCGCCGGCGGTGTCGAGCGTGGATTGGTCGCAGCTTGCCGCGCCCCGGCGGCTTTGGCATGGTGGCCGGCGAAGGGAGAGCGCGCTGATGATCATTTGCCACCCGGCTCGGGTAATATTCATCAAAACCAAGAAGGTAGGTGGCACGTCCTTTGAAATCGCCCTGTCGAAATTCTGCGGGGAGGATTGCGTGATCACACCGCTGATGACGAAGGATGAGAACATCCGCAAGCGCCGGGGCTATCGCAGCGCGCAGAACTGGGAGGCGCCGGGCTTCAGCGCGCATTCGAGCGCGGCGGAGGTCAAGGCGGCGGTGGCGCCGGAGATCTGGAGCACCTATCGGAAGGTGACGATCTGGCGCAATCCGTTCGACGCGCTGATCTCGCGCTATTACTGGCGCCGAGGAGACCGGGCGGGGATGAGCTTCGAGGATTTCGCGGCGCAGAACCGCGACCTGATCTCGGTCAACCCGGCCATCGCGCCGCTCTCGGGCGAGGCCCGGCTCGACACCTACCTGCGCTATGAGCGGCTGGCAGAGGACATGGACGCGGCGGGTCTCGGCGCGGTCTGGGAGGTGATGAAAGACCTCAAGGCCAAGGGCGGGGTGCGGCCGGAGGCGGCGTCGGTCGAGGCAGTGTATGCCAAGGCGCCGGGGGCGGCACGGCTGGTGGCGGAGCTCTGTGCCGAGGAGATCGCGGCCTTTGGCTACGAGGTGCCCGGGCAGGGGTAGCGGGCCGTGGCAAGGATGCCACATGATCTGGGGCGATATCCGACATGTAGTTGATCGGTGATTCGGCCCCGTGTATCGCTCGCCTCAGGTGCGAAAGACGCGGTGCATCGACTGACGGCGGGGCTCGACACAGGTCGGGCCCCGTTTTCCTTTGGAAATCAATCTCTTGCAGGAATTTCAGGCACAGAAAAGGCGCCAGGTGCATAGACGCGGTCCGTGCATCGCCTGACGCCTTCCTGAACGGGTTCACCCTAAGGCTCCCCATTTCAAAGCCATGACCCTCCGGGCCCGTGGCCGCCATGCAGGTCACCCCGCATAACCCGCGCCGGCATTCAAGGTCCGCTTCCTCCAGCTTCAAAAGAAGCCTTTGTTTTCAAACCTTTATCCCTTTTTCCTCCACGTCCCGCCACGTTGCCGCTTTGGTCTGCTTTGGCGTCCAGGCCGCCTTTGCGTCCCGCTCCGGTCTTGCGACCCTTGCGTTAAGGAAACTGTTACATTAGAGGGGCTCGAAGGCAAGGAATTTCCGGATTCGGGGAGAAATTTCTTGTTGATAAGTCATTGGATTTGTTGTGGAAATCCGGTGGATAAGTCGATTTTCGCCTTATCTGTCCGGGGCTTGCTGCGCGGCGGCGGAGGTCGGTTGGCGACCACCACCGGAATGCGTCTTTTCGCCAAATTGCGGCATCAATCCAATGTGCTAGACTTAGTCAACGCGCGAGCATCCTTTTTTGTGAGGCAATGCCATGAAGAACAGGCATTTGGGTTTGCGGCGCGTCCTTTCTGCAATGGCCTTCGGACTCGCGAGCCTTTTGGGCACGGTTGCGATCGGCCAGAACGTTTTCTGGGTGAGCAGCCCGCCCGTCCAAGGCTACCTGTACACGGACCAGATGGCGCGTGACATCGTCGCGGCAGCTGCGCGCGGCGACGACATTCGGGTGATTACCGGAGAACTTCTGGACGCCGCCGGCAACCCTCTGCGGTATACGTGGGAACCGATCAGCGCGGTGCGCATCGTGGCCCGGGATTCCGCCACGAACGAGATCCTCGCGATCCATGTGGACATGGATACCGCGGTTCAGAGTGTGCCGAATCCGGCCATTTTCACCGGGTCCTATCGTGACCCGATGCACCAGGAGCGCATACTGGAGGTCACGGTTGGCGGCGACAATGTGCAGGCACGGTATCGGGATCTGGGGCTCTCGGGCCGGGAGGTCAACAACCTGACGTTCAACGTCACGATCCATGATTTCAAGGGGCGGGTCGGGCAGGACCTCGAGATTTTTGCCACCGGTCAGTACGAACAGGAACGCTATCACAACGACGCGGGAACCGGATGGCGCCGGGAGCGCATTTACGGCGATATCGAAGTCCGTCTGGTCGAAGAACGCTTGTGGGATCAGACCAGCCAGACGTTTCAGGTTGAAGGGTATTGGGTGGAATACACCCGCTATCCGAAGGCCCGGTATGTCAACGCCGACGATGGGACCTCGCACGAGGGGCTCGGCCTGCATACTGGACCCTACGATTCCGAGTTCCGTCGCGACAACTGATGCCACGGGGGATCGCCGGCAAGCCGGGGCGGCCGCTGCTGCGGGGCGTGACGCCGGGTGCGGGCGGTCTCGCGCCCCCGGGGTGCGCAGCGCGAGCCGTGGGTGAGTCGCCGCGCGCGGCGGGTTGGCGAAAAGTTCAAACTTTCACCTCAGCGTTGGACGCGATGTTCAAACTTTTCCCCCCGCGTCCGGGGCGGTTTTCAAACTTTTCCGCCCCTGCGCCAGCCTGCGAGGTGCCCCATGCTCGACCGCCTGTCGCTCACCCGGTTCCGCCGCGAGATCACCCGGGTGCTCCCCGCGGTGATCGCCGGCGAGACCCGCGTCATCATCGCCCGCCACGGCAAGGCGGTGGCCTGCCTCGTCTCGATGCGGGATTTCGACAGGCTCTGGTCGTGGGAGGATGACGATCTCTCGGGCCCGAAAGACCCCGAGACCGGCAAGCGTCCCGGCATGCAATGGGTGAGAGAGACCGGGTGGAAAGCCAGCTGGCCGCCGCTGAAACCCCGTCCCCCGGAGGCGGACGGCGAGGCGGTGGCGGAGAAGCGGAAACGGTGGGGGTTGTGGTGAGGGGGGATGGGGTGTGGTGGGTTGGCACCCACCCTACGGGATCGGATGTCGGGGGCGTGGTTTCACGCGCCGTTAACGAAGTTAGGTCATCTTCGATCCATGTCGAACTACCGCCGGCCCAAGATACCCGGAGCGTCCATCTTCTTCACCGTCGCGCTCGCGGATCGAAACAGCGACCTGCTCTCGCGGGAGATCGATGTGTTGCGTGCGGCCGTCCGAACCACCCGACAGGAAAGACCGTTCGGGATCGACGCGTGGGTGGTTCTGCCCGATCACATGCATTGCATCTGGACGATGCCGCCGGGGGATGCGGAATACTCGGTGCGATGGGGTGCGATCAAGGCGCGTTTTTCGATTGCGGTGCGTAGGGCGGGGTTCACCCCGCCATCCCGTTTGCCGGTGGTGACTTCGGGGCGGTATGCCGGGGTGAACCCCGGCCTACGGGCGCACAAGGGTGAGGTCGCGATCTGGCAGCGCCGCTTTTGGGACCATCACATCAGGGACGCCGCCGATTTCACCGCGCATTTGCGGTATTGCTGGATGAACCCGGTGAAACACGGGTTGGTGGAGCGCCCCGAGGATTGGCCCTATTCGTCGGTGCATCGGGATGGGCGGTTTGCGCCGGGGATGGACATGGCATTGTAGGGCGCGTGATTTCACGCACCGGTAGCGCGGGCATTGGAAGGGGAGTGGTGCGTGCGAGCACGCACCCTACGCTTGCTTCGGGAGGCGTATGTGGGGGGCGACCCCCGGCCTAACTATCCATCTTCAGCGCCGAGATGAACGCCTCCTGCGGGATATCCACCTTGCCGAACTGGCGCATCTTTTTCTTGCCCGCCTTTTGCTTCTCCAGCAGCTTCTTCTTCCGGGTCGCGTCGCCGCCGTAGCATTTCGCGGTCACGTCC
>JANTFS010000014.1 GCA_024763335.1 Paracoccaceae bacterium
CGGGTGTCCGGCCCCGAAAACCAGACGGCCAACGAGATAGGAGAACGCGATATCGGTGGCCGTCGGGATCGCCCAGCCGCGGTGCACCGCGTCGAACGTGTCGGACCCGAGCAGAAGCGCCAACCCGAGATAGATCGTGATCGGCCCGATCATGCCGCCCGCGGTCGCAACGAGGGGCGTGGCCGCCTTGCGGCCGCGCAGCGAGCCGTTCTTGAGAATGATGGCTTCCCAGACTTCCTTCGCCGCAATCGCGAAAAACAGCGCCATCGCCATGTCATTCACGACGTAGTGCAGGGTCACCACCTTTTCGACGTCGCCGATCTCGAAATGATGCGCGGCCGAACCGTAGGCGATGGTCCAGTGGTGCACATCAACGCCGATCCACGAGTTGAACCACAGCGGAAACTCGACGAAATGATGATAGGAGGTGGGATCCACATTCGCCCAGGCAAGCGCCGCCGCGGCCCCAAGGATGAGGAGCACCGAATAGGTGGTGATGAAGTCCCAAACCCGATACATGGCCGCCCCCCGTCTCGCCGCACGCTTCGCAGTCACATAAATCAAGCAGCGGCGCGGGACAACCGCGACCCGGCACCTTCGCCCTGCGGTTTGATGTCCGCCCGGCCGCGGGGCGCGCCGCGCCCGAGTTGGAACTCCGCGCGAGAACTCGCGGGGAAAGTTTGAAATTTCCCGTTTCGCCCATCGTGAAAATTCAAACTTTCCGCCGCCCCGGGGCTCTGCGGTTGCTTTCGCGCCCCGCGCCCCTATCTCCCTGCGCATGTCCGCTTTGCCCGACGAGATCCGCGCCTGCCGCCTTTGCGCCGAGCGCTTCGCCGCCACGGCGACCGCGCATCCGCCCCGCCCGGTGGCCTGGTTCGCCTCTGGCGCGCATGTGCGCGTCATCGGCCAGGCCCCGGGGCTGCGCGTGCATGAAACCGGGCTGCCCTTCAACGATGCCTCGGGCGACCGGCTGCGCGACTGGATGGGCGTGAGCCGGGAGACCTTCTATGACCGCAGCCGCATCGCGATCACGCCGATGGCGTTCTGCTTTCCCGGCTACGACGCAAACGGAGCCGACCTGCCGCCGCCGCGCCTGTGCGCCGAAACCTGGCACGCGGCGGTGGATGCGAGCCTGCCCGACACCCGCGTCACCCTGCTCGTCGGAGCCTACGCCCAGCGCCACTATCTGCGCGCGCGCGGGCGGATGACCGACACGGTTCGCGCCTGGCGCGACCATGCCCCCGCCATCTGGCCCTTGCCACATCCGTCGTGGCGCAATACGGGCTGGTTGAAGAAAAACCCGTGGTTCGAGGCCGAGCTCCTGCCGGTGCTCCGGGCCCGCATCTCGCAAGAACTGGGAGGAAACACCTGATGGCCCTGACCCCGCTCGATCATGCCCATGCCGACATGATGGAAAACCCCGACGACGACGCCGTGCGGCTGAAGTTCTACCAACGCCTCGCCGACACGACCCTGTTCGTGCTTCTGAGCAAGGAGCCCGAGGGCGAGGTGCTCGACCCCGAGGTGCTCGAAGTCGACAACAGGGAGACGGCGAACATCGACCGGTTTGCCCTGGTGTTCGATACCGAAGAGCGCCTCGGCGCCTTCGCCGCGGACTACAGGAACGAAGCCCTGCCCTACGCCGCCCTGCCCGGCCGGGTGATTGCGCAGGCGATTGCCGGCCAGGGTGTCGGCCTGGCGGTGAACCTCGATGTCGCGGTTTCGTCGATCACCCTGCCCGCGGCCGCGATGGACTGGCTGTCGGACACGCTCGCCGCCGAACCGGACGAGGGCGAGGGCTCGCTGATCGCCATCGCTCCGCCGGTCGGCTTGCCCGACGCGCTGATCGAGGGGCTTGAGGACAAGCTGGTCAGCGCCGCAGGTCTCGCGTCGCACGCCGTTTTGGTGAAGGGCACCTACTCGGACGAGCGCGAAGGCTGGTTGCTCGCCTTTGTCGACGCCCAGCCCGGGGCCGAAGAGGCACTCGCGCGCGCCACGCATGAAGCGCTGATTTTCTCCGGCACCGATCTCGCGAGTGTCGACGTGGCCTTCTTCGCCTCGAACGATCCGATCTGCGAACACCTCGACCACATGGGGCTGCGCTATGAGTTCCCCGATCCGCAGGCGGGCGAGCGCGACGAAGACGGATACGAAGAAACCTATGCCGAAACCGGCGAAGGCACCCAGAAGCCGCCCATCCTCAAATAGCAAGGCTTTGCCTTTTCGCGTATTCCAAAGGCCATGAGCCGCCCGGCAGCGGGTGGCTCATGCAGTTTTCCGATCTTTCCGGTGGACCTCAGTCGGCGGCGAAGACCATCACCCAAGCCGGGCGTCCCTGCAACAGGGCCACGCCCACGCCGTAGTCGTCGATGCCCCGGCGCAGGATGTTCTCGCGATGCCCCGATGACGCCATCCAGCTGGCGATCACCGCGCTGCCCGTGGCTTGGCCATGGGCGATGTTCTCGGCCGAAAGGCGGGTCACGTAGCCGGTAGCCTTGATGCGCTGTTTCGGCAGGCTGCCGCCTGCGCCCTTGTGCGAAAACGTGGCGTTGTCGGCCATCCAGCAGGCGTGGGCCTGTGCCGCCTGATCGAGCCGGGCGTCGCGATCCAGCGCCTTGCGCCCTGCGCCAGCACGCTGCGCGTTCATCGCGGACCCGGCCTCGGCCAGCAGTGCGGCGGCACCGGACGGCAGCGTGCAGGCTGCCCCGATGGCCGGCGTCAGAACCGCCAGAAGCAGCGCCGAGACCGCGAGCGCCTTCACGCCTTGTCCTTGAGGCCCGCCTCCAGCGCCTCGATCCGCGCTTTCAATGCCTCGTTTTCCTCGCGCGCCTTCTGCGCCATTGCCCGCACGGCGTCGAACTCCTCGCGGGTGACCAGCTCTCGGTCGGCCAGCCAGCGGTCCATCCAGCTTTTCATCGCCGTCTCCGCCTCGGTGCGCGCACCTTGTGCGACACCCATGGCGTTTGTCATGAGCTGGGAAATGTCATCGAGAACCTTGTTGCGCGTCTGCATGGCCGCCTCCAATTCGCTTTCCGCCTATATGGCTCAGCCCCGGCCAAACCACAAGGTTGACAGCCTGCACCCGCGCGCCCAACAAGGCGGTATGTTCGCCGCGATCCCCTTCCCCGACATCTCGCCCGAGATCTTCGCGATAGACCTCGGCAACTTCCACTTCGCCCTGCGCTGGTATGCCATGGGCTACATCGTCGGCATCCTGATCGGCTGGTGGATCATCGCCCGCGCGATCGCCAATCCCGCGCTTTGGCGCGAAGCGGCACCGATGACGCGCGCGCAGCTCGAAGAGCTCGTCACCTGGATGATCATCGGCATCATTGCCGGCGGGCGCCTGGGGTTCGTGCTGTTCTACCAGCCCGGCTACTATCTCTCGAATCCGCTGGAGATCTTCAAGGTCTGGCAGGGTGGCATGTCGTTTCACGGCGGTTTTCTCGGCGTGGTTCTGGGGGCGTGGCTGTTCTCGCGCAAACATGGTCTGGCCACCGCCTCGATCGCCGATCTGCTCGCGTTGGCCGCGCCGCCGGCGCTCGGACTGGTGCGGGTGGCGAATTTCATCAACGCCGAGCTCTGGGGCAAACCGACGACGCTGCCGTGGGGCGTGATCTTTCCCGGCGATCGCGCGCAATATTGCCCAGGCTTCGACAGCCCCTGCGCGCGGCATCCATCGCAGCTCTACGAAGCCGGGCTCGAGGGGCTCGTTCTGGCGGCCGTGCTCCTCTTTCTGGCCTGGTCGCGGGGGTGGCTGAAAACACCGGGCCGGATCGCGGGCAGCTTTTTCCTTGGCTATGGCCTTGCGCGGTTCCTTGTCGAATTCTTCCGACAGGCCGATGCGCAATTCGTCAGCCCCGAAAACCCGGCGGGGCACGTGTTTCTGAGCATGACGATGGGCCAGCTCCTTTCGCTCCCGATGATCGTGGCGGGCCTGCTCACGCTCCTGTGGGCCAACCGGCACGCCAAGGGATGAGCCTTGCGTCCCGGTTGAAGGCGCGTATCGCCCAGACGGGGCCGATGTCGGTGTCCGACTACATGGCCGAGTGCCTGCTGCATCCCGAGCACGGCTATTACACGACGCGAGACCCGCTCGGGGCGGCGGGTGATTTCACCACGGCGCCCGAGATCAGCCAGATGTTCGGCGAGCTCATCGGGCTGGCACTGGCTCAGGCGTGGCTCGACCAAGGCGCGCCCGCGCCGTTCACGCTGGCCGAGCTTGGCCCCGGCCGCGGAACGCTCATGGCCGACATCCTGCGCGCTGCCGGAGCGGTGCCGGGGTTTGGCGCCGCGGCCCGGGTTCATCTGGTGGAAGCGTCGCCGAGCTTGCGCCAACAACAGGCCGCCCGGCTTGCCGACATCACGGTGACCCATGTCGCCGATGTTGGCGACTTGCCGCAGGCGCCACTGTTCCTCGTCGCCAACGAGTTTTTCGACGCCCTGCCGATTCGCCAGTTCGTCCGCGATGGCGCGGTCTGGCGCGAGCGTCTGGTGGGGCTCGACGGCGCGCGCCTCGGCTTCGGCCTCGGTCCGCCACAGGCGCTGCCCGAACTGGCGCATCGCAGCGACGTGGGCGACGGCGGCGTTGTCGAGCTCTGCCCCGCCGCCGCGCCGATCATGGCCGAGATCGCGGGGCGTATCGCAGGGCACGGCGGCGCGGCCCTTGTGATCGACTATGGCGACTGGCGCTCGCTCGGCGATACGCTGCAGGCGGTCCGTCGGCACCAGCCCGAAGACCCTTTGGCCAACCCCGGCGAGGCCGATCTTACCGCGCATGTCGATTTTGAAGCCCTCGCTCAGGCCGCGCCCGGCCTCGTCTGCTCGCGCCTCACCCCGCAGGGCGTGTTTCTCGAACGCCTCGGCATCACGCCGCGTGCGCAAAAACTCGCCGCCGGCCTGACCGGCGCGGCACTCGAAACCCACATCGCGGCCCATCGGCGGTTGACGCATCCCGATGAAATGGGAACCCTGTTCAAGGTGCTCGCCTTCGTGGGCCAAGGGGTGCCGATGTTGCCGGGTCTGGACCGATGATGCTGGAAGCCATAACCTCCGACGCCCTCGATGGCGTCCGGCACGGGTTTTTCACCCGCAAGGGCGGGGTTTCGTCAGGCATCTACGCCGGGCTCAACTGCGGCAGCGGGTCGGGCGACCAGAATGACGCCGTCGCGCTCAACCGCGCCCGGGTGGCCAAGGCGATGGACATTGCGCCCGAGCAGATCGTCACCGTGAACCAGACCCACAGCGCCGATGTCGTGACCGTGACTGGCCCCCTCGGCACGCCCCGGCCGGACGCCGACGCCATGGTCAGCGCCACGCCGGGCCTCGCCTTGGGTATTCTGACCGCCGATTGCGAGCCGGTGCTCTTCGCCGACCGCGACGCCGGGGTCATCGGCGCGGCGCATGCGGGCTGGAAAGGGGCGCTCGACGGGGTGCTGGAGGCCACGCTCGACGCGATGGAGGCGCTGGGCGCCCGGCGCGCCAGCACGGCCGCGGTGATCGGGCCGACGATCTCGCAGGCGGCCTATGAAGTCGGCCCCGAATTCGTGGCCCGCTTCGTCATCGCCGATCCGGGCTACACCCGGTTCTTCCGTCCGGGCACGGGCGACCGCGCCTTTTTCGATTTGCCGGCATTCGGGTGCATGCGCCTTGAGGAGGCGGGCATTGGCCGGGTGGAATGGACGCAGGATTGCACCTACGGCGATGCCGGGCGGTTCTATTCCTACCGCCGCTCGGTGCACCAAAGGGAAGCCGACTACGGGCGGCTGATCTCGGTGATCCGCCTGTGACGGCATCTGTTTCCGGTCTGGATACAACCTGCCCGATGGCCTCCGAAAGTTTCCCCAAAACTGCCCCGGACTTTTCCACACCGCGCCCTAAACCTGCCCCAATCCGGAGCGAAAAACATCGTCAAGACAAGGCCGAGAGCCAAACCGGACTACGGACAGAAGGGCAGACAGATGAAAAAGCGTTGGATGAAATCGGTGATCGAGGGCGCAGATGCCAACACCTTTGACCTTCCCTGGATGCGCGGCGCCCGTCGCAATGCCTGGAAGGCGGGAGCACGCGCCCGTGCCAAGGCCGCCTGACCGCAGCCCGCAATTCCAGCAAGACCAGACAGGCCGTCCCCCGGGGCGGCCATGTCATTTTCGCGAGATCGCGCGCTAGTTGGCGGCTTTGACCCGCTCTTCAAGCACATCGAAAGGCACGCCGGGCTCATCCTTCGAATCGCGGATCACCAGCGAAGTCTTGACGCTCGCCACGTTGTCGGCGGCCGTCAGTTCCTCGGTCAGAAAGCTCTGGAACGTCGACAGGTCCGGGGCCACGCATTTGAGCAGGAAATCGACTTCGCCATTGAGCATGTGGCATTCGCGCACGAGCGGCCAGGCGCGGCACCGGTCCTCGAAGGCGACAAGATCGGCCTCGGCCTGACTCACCAGCCCGACCATGGCGAAAACCTGCACCTCGAAGCCGAGCTTGCGAGCGTCGACATCGGCGTGATACCCCCGCAGATAGCCGGATTCTTCCAGCGTGCGCACGCGGCGCAGGCACGGCGGGGCCGAAATGCCGACACGTTTCGCGAGCTCGACGTTCGTCATCCGACCGTCCGCTTGCAATTCCGCAAGGATCATGCGGTCGATCGGGTCGAGTTTGGAGTGCGGCATCCAGGGTTCCTTCATAAGGTTGCGTGGAACTTACCTGCGGGTGAACGGATGAGCAATATTGTTTCGCGTTAGCGCAAGATCATTTCCGGCGCATCTCGTCGCACCCGCGCAGCCCGACAGCATGTCGCAAGGGGTTTCGGGAAATCGCCTCGCGGCCTATATCGGGGGCAACAAAAATTCCCGAAGGATACGACAATGTCCGAAACACATCACACCAGAGTTCTCATCATTGGTTCCGGCCCGGCCGGCTACACGGCCGGCGTCTATGCCTCGCGCGCCATGCTCAAGCCGATTCTCGTTCAGGGGATGGAGCCCGGCGGCCAGCTCACCACCACCACCGAGGTTGAAAACTATCCCGGTTTCACCGAGGTTCAGGGCCCCGAGCTGATGGCGAAAATGCAAGAGCATGCGGCGGCCATGGGCACCACGATCATCCAGGACATCATCACCGATCTCGACCTGTCGAAGCGGCCGTTCACCGCCAAGGGCGACTCGGGCGATACCTACACCGCCGACGCGGTGATCCTCGCCACCGGCGCCCGGGCCAAGTGGCTCGGTTTGCCGTCGGAAGACAAGTTCAAGGGCTTTGGCGTTTCGGCCTGCGCCACCTGTGACGGGTTTTTCTACCGCGACAAGCCGATCGTCGTGGTCGGGGGCGGCAATACTGCCGTGGAAGAGGCCCTTTTCCTCACCAATTTCGGCTCCAAGGTCACGCTGATCCACCGCCGCGACGAATTGCGCGCCGAGAAGATCCTGATCGACCGGCTGTTGAAGAACCCGAAGGTCGAGGTGGCGTGGGACAGCGTGCTCAAGGAAGTGGTGGGCACCGACATGCCGATGGGCGTGACGGGGGTGAAGATCGAAAACGTGAAAACCGGCGAGGTTTCCGAGATCGAGGCTGACGGTGTGTTCATCGCCATTGGCCATGCCCCGGCTTCCGAACTGGTCAAGGACCAACTCGAATTGCACAACGGCGGCTACGTCAAGGTGGAGCCGGGATCAACCCGCACCTCTATCCCGGGGGTCTTCGCCGCGGGCGATCTGACCGACCATGTCTACCGTCAGGCGGTCACGTCGGCCGGCATGGGCTGCATGGCCGCGCTCGATGCCGAGCACTGGCTCGCCGCCCTCGACGACTAGCACCTGCCGATTCTTGCAAGAGGCAAGAGGCCCGTCCCCGCCCCCGGGGGCGGGCCATTTTTTTGGCGACCGCCATCGTTGCCAATGAGTCACAGACGTGAATGCCTCCGATTTTTCCAAGTTTTTTCTTCCCACCGCCGACATTTTCTGAAATGCGTTCATCGGTGAACACACTTTGACCCATGCCGATGACCGCTTCGACCGCCAACCTGCCCGAAGAAGATGCGCTCTTCCTGCTCCTGCGCCAGCTCGACGCCGCGCCGGAGGCGTCACAGCGCGCCACGGCCGAAGCTCTGGGCATTTCTCTGGGGCGCCTCAACGCCCAGCTCAGGGCCGCCGCGGAGGCAGGGCTCGTCAAGGTATCGCAACGCGCCGGCCCCGACCGGCGCCAACGCTTTGCCTATGCGCTGACATCGCGCGGGGCGGCCCGCAAAGCCCGGCTCATCGACCGGTTTCTCGCCCGAAAATATGCCGAGTACGACGCGCTGCATGCCGAATTGACCGGCGCCAGCGCAGGCAAGTTTCCCATGAAAAACAGGACCACGACCATGTTGCCCAACCTTGCTCCGATCCCCGAGCTTTATGTCAGTCACGAATCTGCGCAGAAGCTGAAGATGGAAGCGGCTGATCTTGCCAGCTGGGATCTGACGCCGCGCCAGATCAACGACCTCGAGCTGTTGATGAACGGCGGGTTCAACCCGCTGAAGGGCTTCCTGACCGAGGAGGATTACGACGGCGTTGTCGAGAACATGCGGCTGGCCGACGGGTCGCTCTGGCCGATGCCGATCACGCTCGACGTTTCGGAGGCCTTCGCGGCGCAGGTCGAAGATGGTCAGGACATCGCGCTGCGCGATCAGGAGGGCGTGATCCTCGCCACGATGACGGTGACCGACAAGTGGGTGCCCGACAAGGCGCGCGAGGCAGAGATGGTCTTTGGCGCCGATGACGTGGCGCATCCGGCGGTGAACTATCTCCATCACACGGCCGGAAAGGTCTATCTCGGCGGGCCAATCGTCGGGATCCAGCCGCCGACGCATTATGATTTTCGCGGCCGGCGCGACACGCCCAACGAGCTGCGCGCCTATTTCCGCAAGCTCGGCTGGCGCCGGATCGTGGCGTTCCAGACCCGCAACCCGCTGCACCGCGCCCACCAGGAGCTGACCTTCCGGGCCGCCAAGGAAGCGCAGGCCAACCTGCTGATCCACCCCGTCGTGGGCATGACCAAGCCCGGCGATGTCGATCATTTCACCCGCGTGCGCTGCTACGAGGCGGTGCTCGACAAATACCCAGGGTCGACCACCTCGATGAGCCTTCTCAACCTCGCCATGCGCATGGCCGGCCCGCGCGAGGCGGTCTGGCACGGGCTGATCCGCAAGAACCACGGCGTGACCCATTTCATCGTCGGGCGCGACCATGCTGGCCCGGGCAAGAACAGCCAGGGCGAGGATTTCTATGGCCCCTATGACGCGCAGGAGCTGTTCAAGGAGCACGAGGCGGAGATCGGCATCGAGATGGTGCCGTTCAAGCACATGGTCTACGTGCAGGAACGCGCCCAATACGAGCCGGCGGACGAGATCGAAGAGGGTGTGACGGTGCTCAACATCTCGGGCACCGAGCTGCGCCGCCGGCTGCGCGAGGGGCTCGAGATCCCCGAATGGTTCTCCTTTCCGGAAGTGGTGGCGGAGCTGCGCCGCACCTCGCCGCCGCGTGCCAAGCAGGGCTTCACGGTGTTTTTCACCGGCTTCTCGGGGTCGGGCAAATCGACGATCGCCAATGCGCTGATGGTCAAGCTGATGGAGATGGGCGGCCGGCCGGTGACGTTGCTCGACGGCGACGTGGTGCGCAAGAACCTCTCCTCGGAGCTTGGCTTCTCGAAGGAGCACCGCGATCTCAACATCCGCCGGATCGGCTACGTCGCCTCCGAGATCACCAAGAACGGCGGCATCGCCATCTGCGCCCCGATCGCGCCCTACACCTCGACCCGCCGCGCCGTGCGCGAGGAGATCGAGCAATACGGCGCCTTCGTCGAAGTCCACGTCGCCACCTCGATCGAGGAATGCGAACGCCGCGACCGCAAAGGCCTCTACAAGCTCGCGCGCGAAGGCAAGATCAAGGAATTCACCGGCATTTCCGACCCTTACGAGGAACCGGTCAACCCCGAGCTTCGCGTCCAGACCGAGAACGTCGAAGTCGACCATTGCGCCCACCAGGTGATCCTGAAACTGGAAAGCATGGGGCTCATCGCGGCGCATTGAGCGCGTGGGCCGGTGAAACACGGCATGGCCGGGGCGCGCCCCCGGCCTTTTCTTTCGGCGCCATTGCGGCCAAAGTCACGCCATGCTGGTGATCTCCCTGACCTCGATCCCGCCGCGTTACGGCCAACTGCCAGTCGTGTTGGAGGCCCTGCTTGCGCAGGGTGCCGATGCGGTGGCGCTGACCCTGCCCCGGCGCCCGGCGCGGTTTGCGCCGGCGCCCGTGCCCGATTTGCCCAAGGGCGTGACGCTGATCGAGACCGAGACCGACCTCGGGCCTGCCGGGAAACTCATCGCGTCCGCAGGGCAGTTCCCCGAGGCCGACATTCTCTTTGCCGACGACGATTGGCTCTATGCCCCCGGCTGGGCTGCCACCTTCCGATCTGCCCGGGCGTGGCACCCGCGGGCCGTCATCGCGGCGAGCACCTGGCCCACCGAACGGATCGGTCGGCGGGGCGGCACCATTGCCGAGGGTTATGCGGGCGTGTTGGTTCCCGGCGGCATCGCCGTGCAAGTCCCGCCGCCGCCGCCAGCAGCCTGGGCCGTTGACGACATCTGGTTTTCAGGCAGTTTCGCCGCGCTGGGCTGCGACGTCATGCACGTGCCCGCCGCGCGCGCGTTGATCTCGCCGCTGCCGGCACCCGGCGCCTTGCAAGACACCACCGAACGCGCGGCTGCAAACCGCACCGCTGCCGCGCTCGTTCATGATTTGCATGGAATATGGCCGGCGCTGTAGCCGCGGGCGCGCGCCCGCGGGTCAGGGCGGCGTACGCCGCCCGGCCCGGGCTCAGTGCACCGCGACCGGTGCGAAGTCATTCTGGCGCGCCAGCACGAAGGCCAGGTTGCGATCACGCACCAACGCAAGCCGCTCGCCCTCGGCGCTGTGCACCGCATAGAGCTTCTTCGCGCCGCCGACTTGCGGCCGGATCTCTTCGGGCAGGTCCTCGACGCTGACCTCACGCACGTAGACGATCCGGTCTTCGCTTTCGGGCAATCCCTCGAATCTCACATCCATCACGCTCTCCTTCCTCACTTGAGAGGCGACCTGTCGGCTCACCCCTTGCGGATCTGGATCGATTGCACGACCTTCTCGGGCTCGGCGCGCTCCAGATCGATATGCAGAAGGCCGTTCTCCGTCGCTGCCCCGGTGACGTCGACGCCATCGGCCAGCACGAAGCTTTTCATGAACTGGCGCGCGGCGATGCCCCGGTGCAGGAAAACCCGGGTCTCGTCCCGTTTCGGACTGCGCCCCCGGACCACCAGTTTCCGGTCTTCCACGGTGATCGACAGATCGTCTTCCGAGAACCCGGCCACCGCCAAGGTGATCCGGTAGGCACGCTCACTCACCTGTTCGATGTTGAACGGCGGATAGCCATCCGTGCCGGATTTCTCGGCTTGCTCCAGCATCCGTTCCAGCTGGTCGAACCCAAGGAGAAACGGATGGGTGCCCAGTGACAATTTGGTCATCTACACGTCCTTTTCGAAAAGCGACCTGTCGTGCGGGCCCCATTATGGCAACCCACGAGCAGGATATGGGGGCCGGCCCGCTGCCTCGCAAGAGGCGCGAAAGGCTTTGAGGATTGGCGCGGAAGCGCTAAGTTCCTCCAACAGCGGGGAAAACGACTCGAGCGCAATGTCAAAAGCCGAAGAGATGAAGACCGAAGAGGTCCTCCGGGTGGAGCTCGAGGTGCTCAAGCGCGAGCATCGCGATCTGGATGAGGCGATCACGGCGCTCGAAGACCGCGCGACCGCCGACCAACTCACGATCCGCCGGCTGAAAAAGCAAAAGCTGATGCTGAAAGACAAGATCGCCCGGATCGAAGACCAGCTGACGCCCGACATCATTGCGTGACTGCGCGATAACGCGTAAAACGCCGCTTCCAGTTCTCAGCCTGACAGCGAGGCGCCAATGGCAGACGTGAAAGTGGGGATCATCATGGGCAGCCAGTCGGACTGGCCCACGATGAAAGACGCCGCCGCCATCCTCGACGAGCTTGGCGTGGCCCATGAAGCAAAGATCGTTTCGGCCCACCGCACCCCCGACCGGCTCTGGGACTACGGCAAATCGGCCGTCGAGCGGGGCTTGCAGGTGATCATCGCCGGGGCGGGAGGTGCCGCGCATCTGCCCGGCATGATGGCCTCGAAAACCCGCGTGCCGGTGATCGGCGTGCCGGTGCAGACCAAGGCCTTGTCGGGTGTCGACAGCCTGTATTCCATCGTGCAGATGCCCAAGGGCTTTCCCGTCGCGACGATGGCAATCGGCGCCGCAGGTGCGGCCAATGCCGGGCTGATGGCGGCGGGCATCCTCGCCCTGTCCGACCCGGCGCTTGCCGCCCGGCTTGACGCCTGGCGCGCCGCCCTGTCCGCCTCGATACCGGATGAGCCGCAAGATGACTGACGCGCTCGCACCGGGCTCCACGATCGGGATTCTTGGCGGCGGACAGCTTGGACGCATGCTCTCCGTCGCGGCGGCACGGCTTGGCCTGAAAACTCACATTTACGAGCCCGGCGCGGAGCCGCCCGCCGGGCAGGTCGCCGATCGGGTGACGACGGCGCGCTATGACGACGAGGGCGCACTCGCGGCCTTCGGCAAGAGCGTCGACGTCATCACCTACGAGTTCGAGAACATCCCCACCGCGGCGCTCGACATCCTCGAACGGCTGGCGCCGATCCGCCCCAACCGGGAAGCCCTTCGGGTCAGCCAGGACCGGTTGATTGAAAAAGATTTCATCGCCGCGTGCCAGCTGCACGTGGCGCCCCACGCGCCGGTGCAAACAGCGCAGGACCTTGATGCGGCCATCGCCTCGATCGGCACGCCGGCAATCCTGAAAACCCGCAGGCTCGGCTATGACGGGAAGGGGCAGGCGCGCATCTCATCTCCCGCCGACGCCTCTGCCGCGCTCGCCGCGATGAACGGCGCGCCATCGATCCTTGAAGGATTCATCGCGTTTGAGCGCGAGGTGAGCGTGATCGTGGCGCGCAGTCTCGACGGCTCGGTGGCGAGCTACCACCCCGGCGAAAACGTTCACGTCGACGGTATCCTTGCCACCACCACCGTGCCCGCGCGTCTCGCCGACGACCGGCAGGCAGAGGCCCGGCGCGCGGCACAGACGATCGTGGACAGGCTCGACTATGTTGGCGTGATGGGGGTGGAATTCTTCGTCACCGGCAACGGGCTCGTGGTCAACGAGATGGCGCCACGGGTGCACAATTCCGGCCACTGGACTCAAAACGGCTGTGTCATCGACCAGTTCGAGCAGCACATCCGGGCCGTCGCCGGCTGGCCGCTCGGCGATGGCCGGCGGCATTCGGACGTGGTGATGCAGAACCTCATCGGCGATGACATGGACCGGGTGCCAGAGCTTGCCGCCGACCCCGCAAACGCCCTGCATCTCTATGGCAAGGCCGAGGTCAAGCCAGGCCGGAAGATGGGCCATGTCAACCGCATCACCGGCCCGGCGAAGAGCTGACGCGCGCTGGCCGTTGCGCTTTCCGGCGCGCCAGATGAAGGGTCAGCCCCCCCCTAACGGAAGCCCGCCTCCTGCCGGATGCGATCCAGCAAATCGCCGTAGTTGAGATCATGGTCGAACTGGCCGGTTTCGAGGAATGTGACGATCTCGCCGATCACGAGCGGGCTGACCACCATGAAGGTGTGGTTCACCGGAAGCACGATATGGTCGGCCATTCCCGCGATCTTGGTGCTTTCGACCGACACCGTCCCATCATCCTCGCCGTCGATCATCGCCGAGAACACCGGGTTGATCGACCGGTTTCCGGCAATCACGCCCAGTTCGTAGGAAGGCAGCCCGGCGGTTCTGGGAAGCGAGTCCGGCTCGGTGCCGAGCTCCAGCCCGGCCGGTCCGTTGAGCCAGGCGAAGGGCTCGAAATCGCCCAGTTGGAATTTTCGGAACTCATCGACGAGTTCGGTTCCCTTGTTGGGCGGGCCGAGCATGACCACGCGGCCCATGTTGGGCGGTCGGAACTTATCGAGCCAGACCCGGACAAGGATCCCTCCCATGGAATGGGTCACGAAATGCGTGCGTCGGCCACCGCATTCCTGCACAGCCGGCGGTATGGCAATTGTCACCAACTCCTCGATCGGCGCCTTGGTTGACGGATAGCCGTTGTTTACCACGGCATAGCCGAGCTGCTTGAGCGCCTCCTCGATCACCATCATCGTCGATTTCGTTCGGCCAAGTCCGTGCAGCAGCACCACGCATTCGCCATTGTCCGCGCGGGCCGGGGCCACCGGCGCAAACGCGGTTGCGAGAACAAGGACGAAGGCAGCAAGTCGGGTCATGGGGCCATGATCCTGCTGTTGGCGGCAATGGGCAAGAGCGCGGCTGGCTTTGCGCGCGCCCTTGCCGATGGGCGATTACGCGGCAGCGTCGACACCGAAGGCCGGGCGCGCCAGCCGCACCACGATGGCGCCTGCACCGATCAGGAAGATCGCCATCAGTGCAAGCCACCCGAGCCACGGAATGAGCCCGATCAGGGCCCCGATCGCCGCGCCGGTGAAAGCTGCTATCGCGCGGTCACCGGTCGTTCGCGGCGCGGCGCGGCCCGCCACCCCGGTGACCCAGACGCCCAGCGCATAGGCGCCGATCACGTAGCCGGCGGCCACCAGCAAGACCGTCCCCACGAGTGAAACCGGCACCAGCACGATGCCGATCCCGGTCATGGTTAGGAAGACCACCGACCCGACGAGTGCCGAGAGCCCGACGAAGCCAAGAAACCCGGTTCTCAACGGCCGATCAACGGCACGCTCACGCAGGGCCGCGAGCTGTTTCGGCGCCACCGCGCCAAAGATCGTGCCGAGCAGGCCGACAATCAGGATCCCGCCGAGCCAGCCGCGCATCCGCGCGAAAAACCCGGGCGGCGTTTCGCCCGGCACATCTTGCCATTCATCCACCGGGTGGAACTCGACGCGATCGGCCGGAGCGACACGATCGGGCACCTCGATGTGGTCGGGCGTGTCTGCGTAGATGTGGACCGTTCCGCCGACCTCCGCCCCACGCCCCCATTCCACGTCGGTGGCGGCCAAGGCCAGATCGCCGCCAATCACGGCGTCGAGGGTGACGTTTTCACCGGCAAGAATGGCGCTGCCCGCAACCGGCGCCACGATCTCGACATTCGAACCGGTGGCCCGCAGGTTGCCCGCCACGGGCTCACGGACACTCAGGCTGTCACCGGCGATCGTCGCGTTGCCCGCCACGGTGCCGTCGAGCTGCACGTCCATTCCCATGCCGTAGAAGTTCTGGCCGACACGGGCATCGAGGGTCACGTAGCGGCCCGCCATGTGAGCCGAGCCCTCGATATCGGTGCGCACGGTAATCTTGTCTCCCGCGAGAAACAGATCCTGCACCGGTTCGCCGGTCAGGGTCACCTTGCGCCCCGCCACGAAGGCATCACCGCCGAACCGCCAGCCTGCCGCCTCCTGCGCCAACGCAGGAACCGCCGCGGCGAAGAGGAAAACGGAAAGCAGAATACGAAGCATGGCAATACCCCCGGCCAAAATGTTACCATTTTTAACATAGGGACCGGTCACACCGCTGTTAAGACGGACGCGAAGGTTTTTCGCCCCCCCCGGCGCCTGCGCACCGGACTTTCCGCCGCGAAAGCAAACGGGGCCGCCGGATGGCGACCCCGTCAGATTTCATGATCGGGCCAAAGGCCCGGGCGGGCGAGCCTTACATCATGCCCATGCCGCCCATGTCGCCCATGCCGCCGCCGGCGGGGAGTGCCGCGCCTTCCTTGGCCGGAAGATCGGCGACCATGGCTTCGGTCGTGATCAGCAGGCCGGCAACCGAGGCGGCGTCTTCAAGCGCCGTGCGCGTCACCTTGGCCGGGTCGATCACGCCGAACTTGAACATGTCGCCATATTCCTCGGTCTGGGCGTTGAAACCGAAGGCGTCGTCGTCCGATTCGCGGATCTTGCCGGCCACAACGGCACCGTCGACGCCAGCGTTGTCGGCGATCTGGCGCAGCGGCGCTTCGAGCGCACGGCGCACGATGGCGATACCGGCGTCCTGATCGGCGTTCGCGCCTTCGACCCCCTCAAGCGACTTCGCGGCCTGAACGAGAGCCACGCCACCGCCGACGATCACGCCTTCCTGCACGGCAGCGCGGGTGGCGTTCAGGGCATCGTCGACGCGGTCCTTGCGCTCTTTCACCTCGACCTCGGTCATGCCGCCAACGCGGATGACGGCGACGCCACCGGCGAGCTTGGCAACCCGCTCCTGCAGCTTCTCACGGTCGTAATCGCTGGTGGTTTCCTCAATCTGGGCGCGGATCTGGGCCACGCGTGCCTCGATCTCGGCCTTGTCACCGGCACCGTCGACGACAACCGTCTCTTCTTTCGAGATGGTGATCGTCTTGGCCGAGCCGAGCATGTCCATGGTGACGTTCTCGAGCTTCATGCCGAGATCTTCCGAAACCACCTGGCCGCCGGTCAGGATCGCGATGTCCTGCAGCATGGCCTTGCGGCGATCACCGAAGCCCGGCGCCTTCACGGCGGCGATCTTCAACCCGCCACGCAGCTTGTTGACCACGAGGGTCGCCAGCGCTTCGCCTTCAACGTCTTCGGCGATGATGAGGAGCGGCTTTTGCGACTGGATGACCTGCTCAAGCAGCGGCACCATCGGCTGCAGCGACGAGAGCTTCTTCTCGTGCAGGAGCACGAGGCAGTCATCGAGCTCGGCGAGCATCTTGTCGGGGTTGGTGACGAAGTAGGGCGAGAGGTAGCCGCGGTCGAACTGCATGCCTTCGACAACCTCAACCTCGGTGTCCATGCCCTTGTTTTCTTCGACGGTGATCACGCCCTCGTTGCCGACTTTCTGCATCGCGTCGGCGATGAAGCGGCCGATCTCGGGTTCGTTGTTGGCCGAGATGGTGCCGACCTGTGCAACCTCGTCGGAATCGGTCACTTCGCGGGCGGCAGCCTTGATGCCCTCGACGACGTTGTTGGTCGCCAGGTCAATGCCACGCTTGAGATCCATCGGGTTCATGCCCGCGGCCACGGCCTTCATGCCCTCGGTGACGATCGCCTGGGCGAGCACGGTGGCGGTGGTGGTGCCGTCGCCGGCCTCGTCATTGGTGCGCGAAGCGACTTCCTTCACCATCTGCGCGCCCATGTTTTCGAACTTGTCTTCGAGCTCGATTTCCTTGGCGACCGACACACCGTCCTTGGTGATGCGCGGCGCACCGAACGACTTGTCGAGCACCACGTTGCGGCCTTTCGGGCCGAGAGTAACTTTGACCGCATCCGCGAGGATGTTCACGCCCTTGAGCATCTTGGTGCGGGCGTCGTTGCCGAACTTGACGTCCTTGGCCATGTTCTTAGCTCCTGTTCAAATTCTGTAAGAGTTCCGGGTCGACGATCAGGCAATGATGCCCATGATGTCGGATTCTTTCATGATCAGCATCTCGGTGCCGTCGACGGTCACCTCGGTGCCCGACCACTTGCCGAAGAGAACACGGTCGCCCTCTTTCACATCCATCGGGATGCGGTTGCCGGCTTCGTCGCGCGCGCCTTCACCGACGGCCACAACGATGCCCTCGGCGGGCTTTTCCTTGGCGCTGTCGGGAATGATCAGGCCGCCGGAGGTCTTCTCTTCGCCTTCCTCGCGGCGAACGAGTACGCGGTCATGCAGGGGTTTGAATGCCATCTCTGAGGCTCCTCAACTCAGTTGTCCGGGTTCTGGCACTCACCATGGGCGAGTGCTAACGGCGCATAGCTAGGCAGGTGATGGGCGAGTGTCAACAGGGCGCTTGGCGAAAATCCTGCGCACATGCGCGACCCGGCCGGTGACGGGCTCTTCAAGGTGCCCGCCACCACGCGGCGGCCGCGTTACGGCTCCAGCAGATGCTCGTAACGGGCGTCGGTGAGGGTCTTCAGGAAGGCAACGAGCGCATCTATGCGGCGATCGTCCATCGCCGGCCCGTGGGTGAGCTCTTCGACCGAAAGCGTGTGCCGAACTTCGGGCATTCGGAACGACCGCCCGGTCTCGGGGTTGATGAGCATCGCCGGGTCGCGGGTGTTGTAGGTGTTGTAGAACAGGACCACGGTCCGCAGGTCTGCGAATACGCCGTTGTGCATGTAGGGCCCGGTGACCGCCACGTTGCGCAAGGTCGGCACCTTGAACTGCCCGTCTGTCTCGGGTTCGTCGACGGCCGGGTTGGCGAGCAGCCCGTGATCGATTCCCTCGACGCCCGTCATCGACCGGACCGTCGTATTCGCCGGCACCCCGATGTTGTGGTATTCGTAATTGGTGAAGGTCTCGTCGGGGGCGACCATCGAAACCCGCAACTGGTGGCACAGGTTGCAGTTGGTGAATTGTTCGGAGAAGAACAGGAGCCGCCCCAGCTCTTCCTCGTCGGTCAGCCGCACCTCGCCGCGCAGGAAGCGATCATACTTGCTGTCGAACGGCGCAAAGAGGTCGGTCTGCTCGAAGGCGGCGATGGCGTGGGTCATGGCGCCATAGGCGGCTTCGGCATCCTCCCAGATGTCGCCGCCGAACTGTGCGGTGAACGCCTCGACATAGTCGGGGTTTTCCCGCAGCCGCGCCACGACGCTCGCCTTGTCGGGCATTCCCATCTCGATCGGGTTCAGGGGCGGCCCGCCCGCCTGCGCCGCAAGGTCCGATGCGCGCCCGTCGTGGAACTGGCCACCGCGATAGATGCCCGGATCGAGCTGTTCGAACCGCGGCGAGAACATCGCGTAGGCCGCGGTGGGCGCATTGCGGTCGCCAAGCGATTCGCCATCGTCGCCAAGCGAGACCATCCGGCCCAGCGCGGTCTCGCGGGGGTCGGTGAAGGCATAGTCGGGGTCGTGGCACGTCGCGCAGGACTGGGTGCGGTTCTGCGACAGGTTCACATCGAAGAACAGCGCCTCGCCCAGCGCCTCGAGGCTGTCATAGGGTTCGGCATATGCCATGGGCGCGGCAAGCGCGGTGGTGAGAACAAGCGCGAAGGGTTTCATCGGGTTTCCTCAGGTCTGGTCCGTCCCCGGTAGCGCGGGATTGGCCTGCGGGCCTTGATCCCGATCAAAAGACTCAAGTTCTGATTGGCCGGTTTCGGTGAGGGTGTAAACCCCGCGCGCGACCCGTTCGAACCAGCCATAGTGGTTGTCGGCCATCATCCGCGTGGCCCGGGCGACGCCCGTGGCCTTCGCCACCGTCGCACCGCGCGCGGGCCCGTTGGCCGCAAGGTGCGCGGCGATGCGCTCGGCGTCCTGCCGGTAGGCGGTGACCACCGGGCCTCGCGCGCCGCCGGTGTTGGGATCACCAAGGCGCCGCGCAAACTCGCTGAGCAACCGGGCCCTGCGCGGCTTCGACTTGCGCGGACGGAACGGGACCGGGTCGGCATGCACTTGCACGAAACCATCTTCGAGCCGGACCGAGAGAACACCCAGCGCCAGTCGCTTGCACAAATCGACATTTCCCTTGAAGGCCCGCCAGCCAGCCGACCCGCGCCACCGCGGCACGGCAACATAGACGGCATCCGTGATCTTCTGGCGCTGCACGGCCTGTTGCAGCAGGGTCAGCGAGAACCCGGCCTTGAGTTCGACCAGCACGATCTCGTCGCCCGCCACGGCCATGACGTCGGCGGCTCCGATCTCGGCTTTCACAATGTAGCCCGCCGCTTCCAGATAGGCTTTGACGGGGGCGTAGAGATCGGTTTCGCGCAGGCGGGCCATGCCTGCGTTGTAGGCTGATGCGCTTCGTGGCGAAAGCCGGTTTGCGCCCGGCGCGCGTGACGATCCGCCCGTGCCGCAGCTGCGAAGCACCGCGTGACAAGGCCGGGCCGCGCGCGTATAAGGCCGGCGAATTCCCATTCGCAAGACGGACAACGCTCATGACCACGCTCGTTTTCGGCCACAAGTCTCCCGACACCGATGCCACCGGCTCGCCCTTGATCTGGGCTTGGTATATCAACGAAGTCCGGGGCGGCGAGGCGGAAGCCGTCTTGTTGGGCGCACCCAACACCGAAGCCGCCTTCGTGCTCAAGCGCTGGGGCCTGGAGACGCCGCGGATCATCACGGATGTCGAAGCCGATCAGCCTTGCATCGTGGTCGACACCAACAACGCCGCCGAGCTGCCGCCCTCGATCAACAGCGCCGACATCCGCCAGATCATCGACCACCACAAGCTCGCCGGGAACCTCGAAACCAAGGGGCCGATCGATGTCACCATCCGGCCCATGGCCTGCACCGCGACGATCATGTATGACCTGATGGGCGACGACACCGCCAAGATGCCCGACTGGGTGCGCTCGCTGGCGCTGTCGTGCATCCTGTCGGACACGCTCGAATTCCGCTCGCCCACGACCACCGCCCACGACCGCGAGGTGGCCGAAAACCTCGCTCATGAACTGGGCATCTCGATCCCGGACTATGCCGCCGAGATGTTCGCCGCGAAGTCCGACGTGTCGGCCTTCTCCGATGCCGAGCTGCTGCGGATGGATTCGAAGGAATACGAGGTCGACGGCACCAAGTTCCGCGTCTCGGTGCTGGAAACGACGATGCCGTCGATCCCGCTCGACCGCAAAGACAGCCTGATGGCGACGATGGAAACCGTGGCGCAGGAAGATGGCGTGGATCAGGTGCTGCTCTTCGTGGTCGACATCCTCAACGAAGAAGCCACGCTGCTGGTGCCGAACGATCTGGTGAAGCGGCTGGCGGAGAAGAGCTTTGCGGTCGAGGTGACCGGCGACACCGTGGTGCTGCCGGGCGTGGTGAGCCGCAAAAAGCAGATCATCCCGAACCTCAAACTCTGACGAACGTCTGCCAGGCGCTGCCGCCGATCAACGCGGCAGCCATCCCCATCGCAGAACCGCAGAAAAAACCCGCCGGGCCCGAAAGCCGGCGGGATGAATTATCTGCTGGTCTCGGCGATGGATCAGGGCGCGGGCGCGACCGTCTGGTAGCCTTGGCGCCCGACGATCTCGATCATGCCGCCAGCCGCCGATACCACCTTGTTTTCTACCATCTGCGCAAGATACATCCCCGCCGCCTGGGTGCGGTTGCCGGAGCGGCAGACGAGAACGATGTCACGCCCGTCGGCGATGTCGTCCTTGATCGCGGCGACGAAGGTTTGCGGATCCTGGAAGGTCAGCAGTTTCGCACCTTCGATGACACCGGTCTGATACCACTCAGGCGGCGTCCGGATATCGACGATCAAGGCGCCGGAGGCCTTCATATCGTCCACCGACATCACCTTGTGTTCGAAACCCTCGATCTGGGGCGCCGCGCCAAATCCGAACATTGCCTTGTCTCCTTCAGGGATCCCGGACAGGAATCAGTATAAACATATTCAAATTTATAGATATGTCGTCGGCCGCTCCATGCAAACCCTTTCCGGCGCGGCACAGGGCCGCAGGCGTTGCCCACGGCCCGGACAGCTCCCGATCAGTCTAGCGCGCGGGCACCGGTTTGTAACCATCCGCAATCACCTTCTTGATCCCGCCGGCGACCGAGATGATCCGGTTGTCGATCTGCCGGGAGAGAAAGTCGCCCACCACCTGTGAACGGTTGCCCGAGCGGCAATACAGGATCAGATCGCGCCCATCGGCGAGGTCGGCGGCGATTTGCGGCAGGAAGGTTGCGGGCCTGTTGAAATCGAATTCCACCAGCTTCGCGCCTTCGATGACGCCGGTCTGCGCCCATTCCGGCGGCGTGCGAATGTCAATGACCAGCGCCCCGGACGCCTGAATCTCCTCGGCCGTCATGAAAACATGCTCAAAGCCCCCGCGCTGCGAATCGGCCCAGCCTTGGCTGCCGATACCGCCAGCCACGATCGCGCCCAACCCAAGGGTCAGAACGGCGCGTCTTGTTTGAGTGCTCATTGGATCGCTCCCGCATTTCATATTCACTTTGGTGTATATGTATCAGGCCGATGCAAAAGCAAATGGGGCCGCGCGCCGCAGGGTTTCGGCTAGCGCTTTTGTGATCGAACTGCGATATGCGGGGCAAAGCGACAGGAGCCCCCAATGACCCGCCTCATCGAGCGCCTCGACGACATCTCATCGCGCTATGACGTGTTGCTTTGCGACCTGTGGGGCTGCGTGCACGACGGCGTTCGCCCCTACCCTGCCGCGGTGACCGCATTGCAGAAGTTCCGCAACACGGGGGGGCGGGTCATCCTCGTCACCAACGCGCCGCGCCAGCGCAGCGCGGTGCAGGCGCATCTCGACAGCATGGGTCTGCCGCGCGACGCCTATGACGACATTGCCTCGTCGGGCGATGCGGCGCGGGCCGCCATGTATCGCGGTGCGGTGGGGCGAAAGGTCTGGTTCATGGGCGAGGCGCATGACGAGGTGTTCTTCGAACCGATGGCGATGATCGAAGACCCTGTGGAGATCACCCGCGTGCCCCTGGACGAGGCCGAAGGCATCGTGTGCACCGGTCCGTTCGATCCGCTGGCCGAGCTGGCCGAGCTGCGCCCGCAATTGCTCTATGCCAAGCAGAAGGGCCTGAAACTGCTGTGCGCCAACCCCGATATCGTGGTCGATCGCGGCAGCGTTCGCGAGTGGTGCGCCGGCGCGGTGGCCCGGCTCTACACCGAGATGGGGGGCGAAAGCCTGTATTTCGGCAAGCCGCATCCGGCGATCTACGACCTTGTCCGCATTCGCCTCGCCGCGCTGGGGGTTCAGGCCGACCCGAGCCGCTTTCTGGCCGTGGGCGATGGGATCCGGACCGACATCCTCGGGGCTCAGGAAGAAGACATCGATTCTCTCTTCATCACCGGCGGGCTGGCGGCCGAGGAGACCAAAACGTCGCAGCAACCCGATCCGGACGCGCTCGAGGCCTTCATTTCAAGGGAAATGGTGACGCCAACCTATGCCGCCGGCTTTCTGCGGTAGCGCAAATTCCGGGGTTGATTTTCTGCATGTGCAAAGCAATATTGTTGCCGATGTTGCCCGGAGGGCGTGCAAAAATTACCCGGAGGACCGGATGTTGGACAACCTGCCCCGCGGCACGATCTGCATCGAGGATCTCGAGATCGGCATGAAGCGCCACCTGACCAAGGAGGTGACGGATCGTGACATCGAGCTGTTTGCCGAGGTCTCGACCGACCGCAACCCTGTCCATCTCGATGAGGATTACGCGCAGGATACGATCTTCGAGGGCCGGATCGCCCACGGCATGCTCACCGCCGGATTGATCTCGGCAGTGATCGGCGAACAGCTTCCCGGCCACGGCACGGTTTACCTTGGCCAGAGCCTCAAATTCATTGCCCCGGTGCGCCCCGGTGACGTGGTGCGCGCGGAAGTCACGGTGATGGATATCGAATACGCCAAGCGGCGGGTGCAGCTCAAAACCGAATGCCACGTGGGCCATCAGCTGGTGCTGCGCGGCGAGGCGACGGTGCTTGCCCCCTCGGCCAAGTTCGACTGAGGCTTGCGCCGCGCCGCGCCGGGCGATAACTCCGCTACCCATGCGGATCATTCGGGATTACCAGTTTGTCGATGACCAGGACCGGGGCGCCTCGGCGGCCATCGGCAATTTTGACGGCGTGCATCGCGGCCACCAGCACGTGATCGACATCGCGCGCGCCCAGGCCGCCAGGATCGGGGCGCCGCTGGGTGTGATGACCTTCGAGCCCCACCCGCGGGAATATTTCGCCCCGAAGGCGCCGCCGTTCCGGCTGATGAATGCGGAGGCCCGGGCGCATCGGCTTGAATGGCTGGGCGTGGAAAAGCTCTACGAGCTCTCCTTCAACGACACGCTCTCGGCGCTCTCGCCGGAAGCCTTCGCGCGCGAGGTGATCCACGACGGGCTCGGCCTGCGCCACGTGGTGGTGGGCGAGGATTTTCACTTCGGCAAGGGCCGGGCCGGGAATGCGGCCGACCTCGTCGAGTTTGGCAAGGCGATGGGCTTTGGTGTGACGGTGGTGCCGCTCATGCATGACACCGGCGAGGAAATCAGCTCGACCGCGATCCGCAAGGCGCTGAGCGAGGGCCGCCCGCGCGATGCCGCCCGGATGCTCGGCCACTGGCACCGGATCGACGGCAAGGTGATCCGCGGCGATCAGCGCGGGCGCGATCTGGGCTATCCGACGGCCAACATGTCGATCACCGGGCTGCATCCGCCGAAATTCGGCGTCTACGTGGTCAAGGTCAACGTGCTCACCGGGCCGCATGCGGGCGAATACGGCGGCGCGGCCAGCATGGGCGTGCGCCCGATGTTTGGCGAAAACCTGCCAAATCTCGAGAGCTACCTGTTCGACTTCAAGGGTGACATCTACGACGCGCACTTGTCGGTCGCGCTGATCGACTATCTCAGGCCTGAGAAAAAGTTCGACACGATCGAGAGCCTCATCGCCCAGATGAACGCCGATTGCACACAAGCCCGCGAAATTCTCGCCGCGCTTTGAGCGCCCAAACCCTTTGGGCGGCGCGCCTTACAGCGGCGTCTTCGATCGCTCGTTCACGATCTCTGCCGCCCGGCGCAGCGCTTCGAGCTTTTGTTCGGCATTGGCGGGATCGTCCGGCACGCCCGCGGCCTTGAGCGCGTTCGTCATTTCCTCGTAGGCCGCGTTGAACAATGCCCGGCCCTTGCCCCATTCGAGAAAGCCCATCCGGCGCAGGGTGGGCAACTGGAGCAGGATGTCATCGCCCATCGGGGTGTTTTCGAGCAGGCGACGCGAGTTGACGATCATCGCGCGGGTGAGGATCGAAAACATCTTGGGGAAGCGTTTATGGCGTTTGCGCGGCTTGAAGATCATCCGCCACAGGGTTGTCCATCGCCCGGGCAGATCCGAGTATGTCGCGTCGACCCGCCACTCGCGCGCCGCCACGAGGTTGAACACGAGGTTGGCGCCCGGCTTGAGCTCGCGCGCGACATTGACCGGCACGTTGTCGATCAGGCCGCCGTCTATCAAAACGTCGCCCGCATCGGTCAGCATCGGCGGGAACACCCCGGGCAATGCGCTCGATGCCCGCACCGCCTGCCACAATGCGCCCTCCCGCATCACGAAGATGTCGTTCGTCGTCAGGCTGGTGGCAACGGCGAAATAGTTGAGCGGCAGGTCTTCGATCTGCACCGCGCCAAGATGCGTTTGCAGGGCCGCGTCGAGGCGGGATGGATCGAGAACCGAATGGACCGGAACCGCCAGCCGCTTCATCGCCTTGCTCTTCAGGAATATCTCGTCGCACAGATCCACGATCCTGTCGGGGCTCATGTCGAGAGCCATGCCGGCGGCAAGCGCGGCGCCGATCGAGGTCCCCCCGATCATGTCGAAGGTGTAGCCGTGATCCTGCAAGGCCCGCAGCGCGCCGAGATGCGCGGTGCCATAGGCCCCGCCGCCACACAGGACGATCCCGACCGCCGTCCCGGCAATGAACCGGGCGAGGCGCGCAAAGTCGGCTTCGGTGTCGAGCGCCACGTGGTGGTGGAGCGCCACCGGCCGATCCGACAACCACGCGCGGCTGTTGACGATCGGGTCGCTGCCATGGTCGCGCAGGAGCACAAGGTGGAGGTTGCCGGGCAAGGTGTCGCGAAACAGCTTTTCCTCCGCTTCGGAAAGGCCAACCGGCCCGGCCGCGTCCGCACAGGCGGCGCCAACGATGTAGTCGGTGTCGCAATTGTCTGCGGCGCCTTCGAACCATGCCCCATCGCGCTGCGGGTCATCGCAGATCAGGATGACGTGCCGGTGCGCGTGCTCAAGCTCTTCGAGCCAACGGGTCAGCTTCGCCTTGTCGGCCTGAATCTCGGGCGGGCAATCCCCGGCGCTGGCCACACGCCAGTGCGGATCATCGGCGAAGGCCGCCCGGAGCCCGGCCACGAAGACCGGGCTCAAGGTGGTGCCGCCGCCCGGCAGGATGCAGATTGTGCGCCCCGGCCTCGGCCGCAGTTTCAGATTAGCCCCGGTCGCATCCGCCAGCCGCTGCGACAGCGATCCGAGGATGACCTGCGTCAGCTCCGGCACCGAGCGGCCCAGCTCCTCGAAGGCCGTTTTCGAAATCTTCAGCACGGTGCTGTTGCGCACCGCCTTGACCGAAGCCGTCCGCGGCCCGCCCGCAAAGAACCCAAGCTCCCCGATCGGCTCGCCGCCGCGGATGATCGCAATCGGCGTATCTCCGGCGAGAACCACGAACCGGCCCCGAATGGCGAAATAGAGGCTCTGGGCCGCCTCGCCTTCCTTGATCAGGGTTTCACCGCGCGCGATCTCGATCTGCTCCGCATGCACGGCAATCTGGGCCAAGGCATCCGGGCCGAGGTCTTTCAGGAAGGCCGCGTTGCTCAATTCCGGGGGGAGGATTTCGGGGTCGTTTGAGTTGGTCAAAATTCAAATCCAATCTTTGGTCGAGGCTTCTGGCGCCCGCGAAAAAAGGAAGTCAAAAACTTGAGACAATGGCGAATGGTAGCACGGCAGCGAAAATTTTCATGAGAAAAACGCGCGGTCAGCCCTGGTGCGCCCGCCGTCTGCGAGCGCCGAAAAATCTTCTGCCGGATCGGCCCCGGGGCAGCACCGCCGGCTTTTCATTTGGCCACGCATCGGCGAGGCTCGCGCGATGACGATTCGCCTGCGCAAAAAGTTCTGGGAGCTGCCTCTCGGGGAGCTGACGCCACCCGAATGGGAAGCGCTGTGTGACGGCTGCGGCAAATGCTGCCTCAACAAGCTCGAAGACGAAGACAGCGGCGAGGTGGTCTTCACCCGCGTCGCCTGCCGGCTGTTCGACGATGAGAGCTGCCGTTGCGCGCAATACGACATCCGCCTGCAGTTCGTGCCCGAGTGCATTGTGCTGACGCCCGAAACCATGGCCAAGGTCGCCTATTTCATGCCCGCAAGCTGCGCCTACCGGCGTCTTCACGAGGGCAAATCCCTGCCCGACTGGCACCCCTTGCTGAGCGGCAGCCCCGAGAGCGTGCACGCGGGCCATTCGGTGCGGGGGCAGACGGTGCCCGAGTTCGATGTGCCGGAGGAAGAATGGGAAGACTACGTGATCGACGAGGAGCTTTGAGATGCATTTTGCCTCTGACAATTCCGGCCCGGTGCACCCGAAGGTGCTCGCCGCCCTGACCACCGCCAACGAAGGCTATGCAATGCCCTACGGCGCCGATGGCCAGATGGAGGCGGTGCGCGCCCGCCTGCGCGAGGTGTTCGAGGCGCCGGAGGCGGCGGTCTACCTTGTCGCCACCGGAACGGCCGCCAATTCGCTAGCGCTGGCCACGCTCTGCCAGCCGTTCGAGACGGTGTTCTGCTCGCCCGTGGCCCATATCCACGAAGACGAGTGCAACGCGCCCGAGTTCTACACCGGCGGCGCCAAACTCACGCTGGTGCCCGC
>JANTFS010000015.1 GCA_024763335.1 Paracoccaceae bacterium
GGGGGGCAGCGCCCCCCGCTTCGGTCGTCGCGCCTCCGCGCGGCGAAATCCCCCGCGCTTCACACATATTTCAAACCTTTCTCGGCCAGCCGTGTGCGCATCTCGTAGATATCGAGACCCAGCTCGCCCGCCTCGAACCGCGCCCGCCTTGCAGCCTCGCTGTCCTCGCGCGCCCGCGCCGCCTCCAGCACAGCCGCAGCCTCGCTCCGGCGCACTACCACCACCCCATCATCGTCGGCCACGATGACGTCGCCGGGGTTCACCAGCGCCCCCGCGCACACCACCGGCACGTTGACCGAGCCGAGCGTCGCCTTGATCGTGCCCTGCGCACAAATCGCCTTCGACCAGACCGGAAAGCCCATCGCTTCCAGCTCGGCCACGTCGCGCACGCCGGCGTCGATCACCAGCCCCCGGCAGCCATGTGCCTTGGCGCTCGTGGCCAGAAGATCGCCGAAATAGCCCGCATCGGAAGGCGAGGTGGTGCCCAGCACCATGATGTCGCCCGCGCGCAGCTGTTCGATGGCCACATGGATCATCCAGTTGTCGGCCGGCGGGCTGAGGATCGTCACCGCCGAACCGGCCACCCGCGCGCCGCGCCAGATCGGGCGCATGTAGCTCGCCAGCAGCCCCTTGCGCCCCTGCGCCTCATGGACCGTCGCCACGCCGCATTCGGCCAGCCCGTCGATCACCTCGAGCGGGACGCGCTCGACATGCTGCACGACAACGCCCATCTCTCCGGCCTGCCGGGTCATTCGAGCTCATCCACCGTGCGCGGAAAGACCGCTTCGAAGCCTTCCGCATATTTCGCATCCCGCCCCCCGGCCTGACCGCCGGAATTGCGGCGGAAATGGTTGGCGCGGTTCTCGGCCACGTTGCGGTAGTAGTGCCACAGGTGTTCCTGCCCCTTCATGCACTGGATCGCCGCCCATTTCTTCTCCCACACCGGGGTAATGTCGAGAAAGACATTGGGCGTCCAGCCCATCTGCTCGGTCTGGTGCGGCTCGAAGAGATAGAGCTGCGGCGCGCCAAGCACCGTCTGGCCGGGGTTGTGCCCCCAGGCCTGCGCCACCATCCGCGCCTCGAGCGCGAAGTCGGTCGTGCGCATGTGGTCGGTGTTGTAAGGGTCCCATTTCGAATGAGACATCATCCATTTTGGCTGCACCTCGCGGATGATGTCGACCATCATGTCGAGCGTATCGCGGCCAAGGTCGAGCGGGTAGTCGCCGCGGTCGAGGAAGCGGATATCATGCGCCCCGAGCGCGGCGGCGGCGTTCTCGGCCTCCGCGCGGCGCGCGGCTTTGACCTGTTCGAGCGTCATCCCCGCCTGCTTCCACAGCTTCGCGCTTTCGCCGCGCTCGCCGTAGCTCAGGCACACCACCGTCACCGCGTAGCCGCGCGCCTGGTGCAGCGCGATGGCGCCGCCCGCGCGCCAGACGAAATCGGCCGAATGCGCCGAAATCACCAGCGCGGATTTCTTCTCCGACACCGACATCGAGCCTCCCTGAAATGACCCTCCGGGCGCAGATGCCCGTCGCGACCCGGAGTAGGCAAGCCGCGCCTCCCTTGCCATTTGAATCCCCCCTCATCTACATTGAAAAATGCTATAGAGGTGTCACGCACCCTGCCATTACGTGAACCCAAGAGACTGACATGCAACGAGATTTTCCGAATCTGAGGCATCTCAGGGCCTTCATGGAGGTGGCCGGCGCGGGCGGGATCAGCGCCGCGGCCCACCGCGTGCACCTTAGCCAACCGGCGGTCACGCAAGCCATCGCGGGGCTTGAAAAGCGTTTCGGCGCGCACCTGCTGGAACGGCGCCCGGAAGGAATGTTTCTCACGTCGGAGGGCGAAGTTGTTCTGGTGCGGGTGCGGCGGATGTTCGAGCTTCTGGCCGACGGCGAGGCGCGGGCCGCGCGCCTTGCGGCCCGGCGCGATGGCAAGCCCACAGCCGGGTTTCACACCCGGGTGACTGCGGCGCAGCTGCGCGCGCTGATCGCGATCCGCAGGGCCGGATCGTTCAGCCTCGCAGCCCGAACGCTTGGAATATCGCAGCCCTCCGTGCACCGTGCCGGACGCGATCTCGAAAGGCTGTCGGGGCTCAGGTTGTTTCTGTCCGGGCGCCGGGGCGTCGAGCTCACGCCGCAGGCCGAGGCGCTGGCGCGCGCGGTGAAACTTGCCGAGGCAGAACTCAACCAGGGGCTCGACGACCTCACCCGCCTGCGCGGGCAGGATACCACCCGCATCAACCTGGGCTCGATGCCGTTGTCGCGCTCCGAGATCCTGCCCGCTGCCTGCGACGCACTCCTGAAAGACGCCGCCGGCGTCCAGATCCGCCTTGTCGACGCCCCATATGCGGAGCTCCTGCGCCAACTGCGCTACGGCGAGTTGGACGCATTGATCGGCGCGTTGCGCGATCCGGCGCCGACCGACGACGTGGTGCAGGAGCCGCTGTTCGAGGACGTGCTCGCGGTGATGGCCCGGCCCGAGCACCCCCTCGGCGGCCGGTCCGGTCTCACGCTCGCCGACACGCTGGCCTACCCATGGATCGCGCCGCCGAAAGACACGCCGGCCGGCAATTACCTGTTCCGCACCCTCGGGATCGGCGAGATGGATCGCACCCCGGTGCGGGTGGTGTCGTCTTCCATGGTTCTGGTCAGGGGCCTGCTTGCGCGAGGCGATTACCTGACGCTGCTGTCGCCACGTCAGGCCGCCATCGAGATCGCACAGGGACTGATGGTGGCGCTCGACATCGAGCTGCCCGGATCGACCCGCCCGATCGGCCTCACTACCCGGGCGGGCTGGATGGCGACCCCGACACAGGCGCGGTTTCTCGATCTTCTCCGCCAAGCCGCGCGGTCGGGTCAGGGCGGCGGGACGCGATCGCACGATCGCGTTACTCGCGGGCGCGCGCCCGCGACCGACCTATAACAAAAACCAATTGTGAGAAATGGCTTTGGATTTCCCATCCGGCACCTGCAATGACAGAAATGCCACTTGACGAAACCCCCGGCGCCCTCACCCTTGATGCCAATCCCGTCCGGACGGCCGATGGGCGGAGGCCCGATTGCATCGAGAGGCCGATGCGCTCGGCGTGAAGACGACCGTCGGGACCCTGATCGTGGAACACCACGCCTGAGGAGGAAAACATGCGGATCTGTGTCGCCGGCGCCTATGGGGCATTCGGGCTCAAGCATCTCGACGCGCTCGCCAATATCGACGGGGTCGAGGTCACTTCGGTGATGGGGCCGACGAAGGCAAAGATCGAGGCGCTTGCGGCCGAGCGTGGCATCGGCCATGCCGACACCGCGCTCGAGGCCTGCATTGCTCGCGATGACGTCGATGCGGTTATCCTGTCGACGCCGACCCAGATGCACGCCAGCCAGGCGATTGCCTGCATGGAAGCCGGAAAGCACGTGCTTGTCGAGATCCCGATGGCCGATAGTCTCGCCGATTCGATCCGGGTGGTGGAGACACAGCAGCAGACCGGGCTGGTCGCGATGGCGGGCCAGGTGCGCCGGTTCAACCCCTCGCACCAGTGGATCCACAACAAGATCGCCGCCGGCGAGCTGAAAATCCAGCAGATGGATGTGCAGACCTATTTCTTCCGCCGCACCAATACCAATGCCAAGGGCGAGCCCCGGTCGTGGACCGATCACCTGCTTTGGCATCACGCCTGTCACACGGTCGATCTGTTCCAGTACCAGACCGGCGAGACGGCCAGCGCGGTCTTCGGGCTCGAGGGCCCGCATCACCCCGAGCTCGGCATCGCGATGGACATGTCGATCGGCTTGAAGGTGCCTTCGGGGGCGCTGTGCACGCTGTCACTGAGCTTCAACAATGACGGGCCGCTGGGCACCTTTTTCCGCTACATCTGCGACGAGGGCACCTACGTGGCGCGGTATGACGATCTGTTCGATGGCTATGACCGGCCCATCGATCTTTCCGGGGTGGCGGTGTCGAACAACGGGATCGAACTCATTGACCGCGAGTTCGTGGCCGCCATCCGCGAGGGGCGCGAGCCGAATGGTTCGGTCGCACAGGTGCTGCCCGCGATGGAAACGCTGGACCGGATCGAACGGGGCTTGCGCTGAGGTGTCACCGCAGACGCCAAACGCTTCCCGCCATTTATCCGCCGCATGATTGCGCTGCGATGACCGGAGGCTGCACGCTAGCGCAGGAGGATGGCGCGGAAGTCGTTGACATTGGTGCCGGTGGGGCCTGGGGCAAAGAGGTCGCCGAGAGTTTCGAAGGCCGTGTAGGCATCGTTATTGGCGAGAAGCGCGGCAGGATCGAGCCCGGCGGCGCGCAGGCGCGTGGCGGTGCTGCCATCGGCGAAGGCGCCGGCGTTATCTTCGCTGCCATCGATCCCGTCGGTGTCGGCGGCCAGTGCAGAGATTGAATGGCCCTCGATGCCAATGGCCAGAGACAGCAGGAACTCGGTATTGCGCCCGCCGCGCCCCTGACCATTCAGCGTGACCGTGGTTTCGCCACCGGAGAGGAGCACCACGGGGCGGGCGAAGGGCCGGTTTCGGCTGGCCACTTCGCGGGCGAGCGCGGCGTGGACCTTGGCCACCTCGCGCGATTCGCCCTCGATCGCGTCGGACAGGATCGCGGCGGGGATGCCTTCGGCTTGCGCAAGGCCCGCGGCGGCTTCGAGCGACCGCGCGGCCGAGGCGATCACGGTAATCCCGTTGCCGGAGAAGACCGGGTCGTCGGGCGATGGCGGGCGCGCCTTGCCGATGTGGTCGAGAACCGGCGCAGGCAAGTTGATGCGGTAGGTCTCGATTGCGGCGAGGGCCTCGGCGGCACCGGATGCATCCGGAACAGTCGGGCCCGAGGCCACCTGCGCGGGATCATCGCCGGGGACATCGGAGACGATGAGGGTGAGCACCCGCGCGGGGTGCGCGGCTGCGGCCAGCCGCCCGCCCTTTATGCAGGAGAATTGTTTGCGGATCGCGTTCATCGCCGAGATCGGGGCCCCCGAGGCGAGAAGGGTTTCGTTGAGGGCCTGTTCGTCGGCCAGGGTGAACCCGTCGGGCGGGCAAGGCAGGAGCGCCGAGCCGCCGCCAGTTATGAGGGCAACGACGAGATCGTCCGGGGTGAGACCGGAAACAGCCTCCAGCAGCGCTTCAGCGGCGCGAAGGCCTGCGGCGTCCGGAACCGGGTGCGCGGCTTCGATCACTTTCACGTTCCGGGTGGCACAGGCATAGCCATAGCGGGTGACCACAACACCCTCGACCGGATCGCCCCAAAGCTCCTCGAATGCGGCCGCCAATTGTGCCGCCCCCTTGCCGGCACCAATCACGACGGTTCGACCCTTTGGTTTCAAGGGCATATGTGGCGCGAGCGCAGTGGCCGGATCCGCGGCGTCGATCGCGGCATCGAACAGGCGGGCTAGAAACTGGCGGTCGCTGTTCTGCATGGCGCGGTGTTCTCCTCGATCGGGCGCGTCTCCCCCCCTGCCCCCCATCCGTGCAACGACGCGGCTGCGGCGAGGGACAATCGCGGGTTTTCCGGTTTTCCGGTTTTCCGGTTTTCCGGTTTTCCGGTTTTCCGGTTTTCCGGTTTTCCGGTTTTCCGGTTTTCCGGTGAAACGGAGCGCGAGACCGGGGTCGATGTCAACGCCGGTCTCGCCATTTTCTGAAGGTCCCAACTATTCCTTCACGTAGGGCTGTCCATCGGCGGCCGGTGGGCGCGCCTTGCCGATCAACCCGGCCACCACGATGATTGTCGCGATATAGGGCGCCATGGCGAGGAATTCGGACGGGATCGGCGTGTTGAGCAGCGCGAGCTTCTGTTGCAGCGAATCTGCGAAGCCGAAAACCAGTGCCGCAGCCAGCGCCCCCACCGGGTGCCAGCGCCCGAAGATCATCGCCGCCAGCCCGATGAAGCCACGCCCATTGGTCATGTTCTCATCAAAGCGCCCGACGAAGCCGAGGGTGAACCATGCGCCGCCGAAACCGGCGACCATGCCCGCGAGGGTGACATGCAGGTAGCGCGTCCAGTAGACGTCGATCCCCAGCGTATCGGCCGCGCGGGGGTGTTCGCCCACCGCGCGGGCACGCAGGCCGCCTTTTGTGTGAAACAGGTAATAGGTCGCCACAGCCACGAGAACGAGCGCGCCATAGACGAAGAGGTTTTGGTTGAACAGCATTGGCCCGATCACGGGAATGTCGCTCAGGAAGGGGATCTTCCAGGCCCGGAACACCTGCGCGTTGTTGAGATAGCGGTGTTCGGCAAAGACCTGGCTGGTGACATAACTCGTTACCCCGAGCACGAAGAGGTTTATCACCACCCCGGCGATGATCTGGTCCATTCGGAAGGTCACCACCAGCGCGGCGAGAATCATCCCGAACATGCCCCCCACGAGCACGGCCGCGGCCAAGCCGATCCAGCCGCCGAGCAGCGAGCCGATGAGAGCGCCCGTGAAGGCGCCGGCCAGAAGCATCCCCTCGATGGCGATGTTGATGACCGCGACACGCTCCGAGAGCACGCCCGCCAGCCCGCCCAGCGCGATCGGCACGGCGCGCACCATCGTGGCTTGCAGCATGCCGGTGAGCGAAAAGCTCTTGCCGGCGGTGGCCCAGACAAGGAAGGCCAGCACCACCAGCGCCAGCCCGATCCCGATGGAAAGCGATGACCATCGCCCGCCGCCACGCAGGAACTGGCGCATACCGAGGAAGGCGAGCAGCGCCGCGGCGACAAGGTTGAAGGCGCCGGGCACCACGAGGTTCGGCACCTTGATGGCGTCACGCGGGCCGGTGAGTTTGAAGGTCGCCACCTCGCCCGGCGCCACGTCAAGCACGAAGAGCACGAGGAGCGCGAGCAGGATCAGGACGATCCCGGTGATACGGGCGCGGCGGTTCTGGACGCTGTCGAGCTTTTCCTCGGCCGTCTGGTTGGTCGTCGCGGCACTCATGCGCTGCCTCCCTTCGCGTCTTTCCTGAAGCCCCACGGGAAGATCGCCCGCACCAGCAGCGGCGCGGCGATGAACACGATGATCAAGGCCTGAATGATGCCGATCAGATCGATCGACACCCCGGCGTCCACCTGCATCTGCCGTCCGCCGGCCTCGAGGCCGCCGAAGAGCAGCCCGGCAAACAGGATGCCCACGGGATGCGAGCGCCCCAGAAGCGCCAATGCGATGGCGTCAAACCCGATCCCGGCGGAAAAGCCCGGCGAGGCGCGCTCCAGCACGCCTTGCACCTGCGCGGCGCCGGCCAGACCCGCCAGGGCTCCCGCGGTCGCCATGGCGCTGACGATCACGAAGCCCGATTTCATGCCCGCATAGCGGGCCGCGTCGGGGTTGGCACCGGAAGCGCGGAAGGCAAAGCCAGCCTTCGAGCGGAACAGCAGCCACCACACGAAAGCGACGGCGATCAGCATCAGGAACAGCCCGGCATGCAGCCGCAGGTTCGGATCGACCCAGTCGAGCAACAGCGGAAGCTGTCCGGCGTCCGGCACCGATTTCGAGATCGGGTCGGCGCGGCCTTCCTTCTGGATGTAGGGCTGGCGCAGGAGGTAGTTGAGGATCTGGTAGCTGGTGAGATTGAGCATGATCGTCGAGATGACCTCGTGCGCCCCGGTCGTGGCCTTCAGGATCCCGGCAATCGAAGCATAGAAGGCTCCGACAACCGCCCCGGCCACCAGCGAAAGCAGCATGAGCAACGGAAACGGCAGGCCGGGGAAGGAAAAGGCAAAGATCGCCGCCGCCGTGCCGCCCATCAGGAGCTGGCCCTCGGCGCCGATGTTGAACAGCCCGGCGCGAAAGCCAAGGCCAAGGCCAAGGCCGGCGAGGACAAGCGGGATCGCCGCCGTGAGCGTCTCGGAAATGGCGTTGAGCGAGCCCACCGACCCCACCGCCAGCGCCACGAAGCTCTTGCCGATGGTGGCAAGGTCCACGCCCGTGGCCAGCATGATCAGCGCGCCGAGGATCAACGCCGCGATCACGGCAAAGATCGGCACCACCACGAGGTCTTCGAAATCCGCCCGCCCGCGCTGCGTGCGGGTGAGCAGATCGCGCGCGGCGTCGTTCAGTTCGCGCTTGCCGATGGATGTGCTCATGCTGCTGCTCCCTCGCTAGCCCCGGCCATGGCGAGGCCCACCGCGTTGCGGTCAGCCTTGCCGCCGGTGTTGTCGAACTCGCCCACGATCCGGCCCTCGAACATCACGAGGATGCGGTCAGACAGCCCCATGATCTCATCAAGCTCCGAGGACACGATCAGCACGCCATCCCCCTCATCGCGGCTCTCGATCAGCCGTTTGTGGATATACTCGATCGAGCCCACGTCGAGCCCGCGCGTGGGTTGGCTGGCCACCACCAGCTTGGTCTCGCGTTCCAGCTCGCGCGCCACCACCATCTTTTGCTGGTTGCCGCCCGAGAGGTTGCCCGCGGGCAAAAAGACGCTCGGCGTGCGCACATCGAAATCCACGCAGAAGACCGCCGCCGTTTCGGCCACGTGTTTCCAGTCGATCGAGAGGCCGCGGGCATATTCCTCGTCGTAGTAGGAATTGAGCACCATGTTTTCGGCGATGGTGAACTTGGCGATCATGCCGGACCTGTGTCGGTCTTCGGGAATATGCGCCATGCCCATGCGGTGGCGCTCGCGGACGCTGGCGTGCGTGATGTCGGTCCCGTCGAAGATGATCTTGCCCGAGGCGATGCGCGCCAGCCCCGTGATCGCCTCGACGAGCTCGGTCTGGCCGTTGCCCTGCACGCCGGCGATGCCGACCACCTCGCCCGAAGGCACGGTGAAGGTGACGTGATCGAGCACGAAGTCGTCGTTGTCGTCGAGCATCACGAGGTTGGAGAGTTCGAGCATAGGCTTGCCGGGTTTGGCCGGGGCCTTCTCGACCGTGAAGCTGACGTGACGGCCCACCATCATCTCGGCCAGCTTTTCCTCGTCTAGCGTCTTGGGATCGCCCTCGCCGGTGATTCGGCCCTGTCGCAAGACGCTGATCCGGTCCGAGATTTCGAGGATCTCGTGCAGCTTGTGGGTGATGAAGACGATCGCCTTGCCCGCCTCCTTGAGCGAGCGGACAATGCCGAAGAATTCCTCGACCTCCTGCGGTGTGAGCACGGCGGTGGGTTCGTCGAGAATGAGCACATCGGCTTCGCGAAACAGCACCTTGAGGATCTCGACGCGCTGCTGGATGCCCACGGGAAGGTTCTCGATCAGCTCGTCGGCGGGCACCCGCAGCCCGTATTTCGTGCTGATCTCCTCGACATCGTGGCGCGCCTTCTTGATGTCGAGATAGCCCAGGTTGCCCGTCGGCTCGACGCCGAGCACCACGTTCTCGGCCACGGTGAAGACCGGCACGAGCATGAAGTGCTGGTGCACCATGCCGATGCCCGCCTCGATCCCGTCGCCCGGCCCCTCGAACACCACCGGCTTGCCGTCGATCAGGATTTCGCCCGCATCGGGCGAATAGAGGCCCGAGAGGATGTTCATCATCGTCGACTTGCCGGCGCCGTTTTCGCCCAGAAGCCCCAGAACTTCACCACCGCGGATCGTCAGGTTGACGTTGTCATTGGCGGTCACCGGACCGAAACGCTTGGTGATACCGCGCAGCTCGACATCCATGTCGCTGCCCTCCCGATCGGATAAAGAACCGCCGCCGGCGAAGGGCCGGCGGCGGCAGGATTGGCTTCGATTACATGCCGATCTTGATCGAACCGTCGATGATGCCGGCCTTGATCTCCTCGAGCTCGGCTTTCAGCTCGGCGGGCACGGCGTCTTCGAACGCATGGAACGGGGCAAGGCCCACGCCATCGTTCTCGAGCGTGCCGACCACGACGCCGCCCTCGAAGGTGCCGTCCATCACCTGTTTGATGACCTGCTGCACGGTCGAATCCATGCGCTTGAGCACCGAGGTCAGATAGACGTCCGACTTCTCGCTGTCGGTGACCGCCTGGTCGGCGTCCACGCCGATGATCTTGAGCTTGTCGGTGCCCAGCTCGTCGGCGAGCGCTGCCGAGCCAAGGCCCACGGGGCCGGCCACCGGCATCACGATGTCGGCGCCCTCGTCATAGAGGTTCTGGGCAAAGGCGCGGCCGTCGTCGAGGCTGTCGAAGTTGCCGGTGAACAGGCCTTCCTTGCTGTCGGGGTTCCAGCCCAGAACGGTCACGTCGGTGCCGTGCTTCATGTTGTAGTAGTTCGCGCCATGCACGAAGCCGTCCATGAACACCGTCACCGGCGGGATGTTGATGCCGCCGAAGGTGCCCAGCACACCGGTTTCGGTCATGCCCGCGGCGAGATAGCCCGCGAGGAATGCCGCCTGATCGGTGGCGAAAACCTGACCCTCAACATTCGGGATCGTCGGGTCATAGGCGAAGTCAACGATCGAGAATTTCTGATCGGGGTTGGCTTCGGCGGCGGCCTTGGTGGCATCGCCCATCAGGAAGCCGACGGTGATGATCACGTCGCAGCCCCCGCCGAGCAGCGAGTTGAGGTTGGCCTCGTAGTCGCTTTCGGCCTGGCTTTCGAGAAAGCGGCCATCAATGCCGTATTCGGCCATGGCATCCTCGACGCCTTTCCAGGCCGTCTGGTTGAAGCCGGCGTCGTCAATGCCGCCGGTATCGGTTACCTGGCAGGCAGTGAAGGCCGAGGCGGCCGTAACGGAGCCGGCCACGAGTGCGGCAGCAAGCCCGGCTTTGGTGAGAAACGTCATGTAAACCTCCATGTCTCGCCGCGCCCATATGTGCGACGCGGCCGGTTAAAGACCCGCAATAAAAGGCAAACCCCAGCACAAAGGCAGCGATTCCCCCGGCGGCCATGGCAAAGCTTAGCACGCGGTTTGGCAAGAGGTATGGACCAAATTTTGTCCGGATGGACGAATTTTTCTGCGTCCCGCCACCAAAGCCGCTCCGTTAGCGATAGCGACCGATGATTTGCGCAGCGCGGGCGCCGGGGGCTTTGGCATTGCGAGTGTTCGCGGTATTGAGGAAGATAGCAGGATTGGCGCGGAGGGTGAGACATGTGCTGGAGCGAAGGCGCGTCGGTGGCGATGGTGGGGCTTGGGGCTGCGGCGGCGGTTGTCACCGCCCGGCGGGGAGACCCGGTGGCCTTTCCCGTCACCCTGGCCTTCTTCGCCGCGATGGAAGCCCTGCAGGCGTTTGGCTATCTGGTGATCGACGAATGTGAAATCGCCCCCAACAAGACAGTCACGTTTCTCAGTTACCTGCATATTTCGTTACAACCGATATTCATCAACGCCTTCGCCATGGCGCTGGTGGCGACGCCGGTCAGCCGGGCGATGCGCCGCTTCGTCTACGGCGCCTCGACACTGGCCTTTGTCGTGATGATGTTGCAGTTGGTGCCCTTCGGCTGGGCCGGGCAATGCAACCCGGACACGGCGCTTTGCGGCCCGGGCTTCTGCACCATGACGGGCACCTGGCACCTGGCCTGGACGATGCCGCTCAACGACATGTGGGCAGCACTGTTCGGCGAGACCTTCGCCCGGCTGGTGCCGTTTCCGGCCTATTTCCTGGCCGTGTTCCTGCTGCCGCTGTTCTATGGCGCGTGGCGTCTCGTCGTGATGCATGCCGCGCTCGGGCCGATCCTCGCCTCGGTCTTGACCAGCAACAACAACGAGATGCCGGCGGTCTGGTGCCTGTTCTCAATTGGCATCGTGCTGATCGGGATCTCGCCGCTGGTGCGCCGCAGCGTGGCGCCGCCACGGCCCGCCCTCGCCGAGTGAGGCCACCTTGTCGCGGCCGCGGTCAGCTTTCCTGCTGACCGCTGAGGTATTCGTTGAGCAGGAGGAGGGCGCGCGGTGTCGGGGTCGGCACCCCGTCGGGATCGACCCAGGTTTCGAGAGGGGTTTCAAGCAGCTTGCCGAAGATCGGCATGACGCCGTGGGTCTGTTCGCGCGCGTAGCCGTCGATCGTCGACATCACGTAGGCTTCGGGAAAGGTGCCGCCATGGGTTTTCGCCAGTATCGTCAGGTCCGGGGCGATCACCCCGTCACTTACCGCCGCGCCGCCACGCGCGTCGGCGCCATGGCAGCCGGCACAATAGGCCGCATAGAGCCCGGCGCCGGTCGGCGTCTCATCTTCGCAACCGGCAAGGGCGATCATGGCGAGGGCTGCTGCGCGAAATTTCATGCCATCTCCTCCTTGGTGCCAGCCTAACCCATCGATGGCGGTTTCGCCACGGCGAACAGGCTTGCGTCATCGCGGCGCGGGGCGCAAAAATGTGGCATGGACCCTGAAACCGCCAACCGATGGCTCGACGAGCATTTCGCCGATTGGCTGCGGGCGCTGTCGCCCCGTGTCGAACGGATGGCCTGCACCGGCGCCGTACTGACCATGCCGGTCACCCCGGCCATCGTCCGCACCGGCGGGATCGTCTCCGGGCAGGCCCTCGCCGCCCTCGCCGATACCGCCATGGTGATCGCCTGCGCCGGGCACTTTCGTGAATTTCGCGCGGTGGCGACGACCAACCTCGACCTGCAATTCCTGCGCCCGGCATCGGGCGAGCGGATCGAATGCACGGCCACCATCGTGCGGGCCGGCAAGGCGTTGATCTTCGCGCGCGCGGTGCTCACCGCCGAGCCGTCGGGCAAGGAGGTCGCCACGGCGACTGCCACCTTCGCCGTGCCGCAGTAATCGCCGCCCCCGGGGGCTATTCGCGCACGATGATGGTGGTGTTGCGCCGCCCGACCTCTTCCACCATGTGGTAGAAGATTTCGGCCTGCACCGGATGCACCCGGACACAGCCGTTCGACGCCCGCGTGCCGAGGAGCCGGGCGTCGGGATCGCCGTGGATGGCGATATTGCCGTTGAAGAACACCGACCACGGCATCGGCACGTGGTAGATCGACGAGACGTGTTTCGGCGACAGGAAATCGGGGTAGAAGGAGCCCAGCGGCGTGGGTTTGCGTTCGATCCCCGTTGACACCACCCAATGATATTGCTCGGGCGGCCGCCCGTCGGCGAAGCCGCGCACGACCGTCAGGCGCTGATCGGACACATCGACCACCGCGAGCACCTTGTTGGGCCCCGGCGACGGCAGCGGCGCGATCCGCTCGGCCACCGGCGGCACGACCGGCCCGCGGGTGACAACGGTGGTCGTGCCATCGTCGGCGGTCTCGGCAACCGGCGGCGTCTCGCAGCCGGCAAGGGCGCCGAGCGCGACGGCGGCAGCGATGATGGACAGGAAACGAGCAGGTTTGATCATTGTAACCACCTATTCGACAACGGAAATCACCGTGTTGGCTTTGCCCACCTCGATGACCTCCTTGAAAAAGATCTCCGCATACTTTGGATGCAGACGCACACATCCGTGCGAGACCGGGCGCCCGAGACTGCGGATCTCGGTGGTGCCGTGAATCGCGATGTGGCCGTTGAAGAACACCGACCATGGCATCGGCGCATCGTCGTAGAGCGACGAGCGATGATCGCGCGACAGGAAGACCGGCCGGAACGTGCCGGTCGGCGTGCGGTAGCCGGGCCGGCCCGTCGAGACCGGCCAGCGGTAGACCTCACGCGTGCCGTTGGCATGACGCCGGGTCACCACCACCTCCTGGTCCGACAGATCGATCACCGCCGAAAGCGTCTCGCCAGCCGAGGCCGGGCCCGGCGTCGCCGCAGGCTCGGTGCAGGCCGCAAGCGCGAGGAGCGCCAGCGGCAACAACCGCAACAGCCATCGGCCAGGGTGGTGAAGCACGCCAGACATCACGGCCGGTTCAATCCTGGACCACGATATAGGTGTCGGCCTTGCCCTGCTCCCAGATCATCTCGTAGAGCACGCGCGCATTGTCCGGGTGCAGACGGACACAGCCATGCGAGGCCGGTCGCCCGAGCATGCCGGTCGAGTAGGTGGCATGGATGGCGTAGTTGCCGTCATAGAAGATGGCAAACGGCATCGGCGCGTCGTTGTAGAGCGAGGAGCGATGATTGCGCGAGAACCATTGTGGCTGGTAGGTGCCGGTGGGCGTGACATGGCCACGCTTGGCCGTCGAGACCGGCCATGAATGGAGCCGGCGCCCACCCTGCATCACCGTCATTTCCTGATCCGACACGTCGATGCGGATGACGATCTGGTGCGAGCGGTTCGACGTCGACAGACGTTCGCTCGCGTCAGCCGCCGTGGCAGCAGCGGCAATCATGACAGTGGCGGCGAGAGCGGTGCGAAAAGCAGACAGAATACGATTGGTCATAAAACTCATTTTCAGACATCCCAGTTACCCCGAGTCGCATCGTTAGGAGCTCGGCGCGGGAGATCAACCACATATGGGGCCAGATCAGCGATCCGTGATGACACCGTTGCCAAGCCGCAGCACCCGGTCCATGCGCGCCGCGAGGTCGAGGTTGTGGGTGGCGATCAGCGCGGCGAGCCCGGTTTCGCGCACCACGTCCATGAGCGTGGCAAACACCGTGTCGGATGTCTGCGGATCGAGATTGCCGGTCGGCTCGTCGGCAAGAAGCAGCGCCGGCGCGTTGGCCAGCGCCCGGCAAAACGCCACCCGCTGCTGCTCGCCACCCGAGAGCTCGGCGGGACGATGGCTGGCGCGTGCGCCCACGCCAACGCGGTCGAGCAGCATTTCGCCCCGGGCCCGGGCCGCGCCCGATGCCGCGCCGTTGGCGAGCTGCGGCAGCACCACGTTTTCAAGCGCCGAGAACTCCGGCAGCAGGTGGTGAAACTGGTAGATGAACCCGACCTTTTCACGCCGCACCCGGGTGCGGGCCCGGTCGGAAGCGTCGGTCATGTCGGCGCCGGCAATCCGCACCCGACCGGCATCGGGCGTATCGAGCAACCCGGCGATATGCAGGAGCGTCGACTTGCCGGCTCCCGAGGGTGCGACCAGCGCGACCAGCTCGCCGGGTACGATCGACAATGACGCGCCGCGCAGCACGTTGACCTCGCCCGGCTCGCCCGGGTTGTAGACCTTTTCGACCCCTTCGAGAGCCAGAACCGCCTCACTCATAACGCAGCGCCTCCACCGGGTTCATCCGCGCCGCGCGCCGGGCCGGGAAAATGGTGACGATAAAGGAGAGGGTCAGCGACAGGGCCACCGCCGATCCCACGTCGGCCAGTTCGACCTTGGCCGGCAACTGATAGATGCCGCGCACCGACGGATCCCAGACGCCGCCGCCCGCGAGGTAATCGACGAGCGCGAAGATCGGGTCGATATAGACCGCGAAGAGCACCCCAAGCACCACGCCCGCCGCCGTGCCGACAAGCCCGGTCGAGGCGCCGACGAGGAAAAAGACACGCAGCACCGAGCCCTCCGTCAACCCCATCGTGCGCAGGATACCGATGTCGCGGCCCTTGTTCTTCACCAGCATGACGAGGCCCGAGATGATGTTCATCGAGGCGATCAGCACCAGCACGGAGAGGATCACGAACATCACGTTGTCTTCCATGTCGAGCGCACGCAGGAAGGCGCCGGCCGAATCGCGCCATGTCCAGACCGCGGCGTTGTCGCCCGCGGCCTGCATGATCGGGCCGATGATCCGGTTCAGCTGTTCGGGCTCGCTGACCATGACCTCGATCTCGTCGGCCGTGCCCTCCTTGTTGAAAAACCGCTGCGCCTCGTCGAACGGCATGTAGACCCGGGTCTGGTCGATATCCCACCGGCCGGCGGTGAAGATATAGACAACCTCGTAGGCATTGACCCGTGGGGTGGTGCCAAAGGCGGTCTTGACCCCGTTCGGCGAGATGATCTTGACCTTGTCGCCCACGCTCACCCCGAGCTCGCGCGCCACGCCGGAGCCGATGGCGATGCCCTGTCCGAAATTGTCGAGGATGCCGAGACTGGCCTCGGGATCGGCGATGCGCGGGAGGGAGAGAAGGTCGGCCAACCGGATGCCGAAGATCTGCACCCCGGTGTTTTGCGCCGCCTTGTTGGCCATGACCTGACCCTTGATGAGCGGCGCGGCGCGGGTCACCCCCGGCACCTGCGCGATACGCTCGGCCCAGGCATCATACTCCGTGATCGCCCGGCTCGGCTGACCGTTCTCGTCGATATGGAGGCGGGAATAGACCGTGACATGGGCGTTGGCGCCGAGAATGGTGTCGACGAATTCCTCGCGAAAGCCGGTGCGCACCGCCAGCGTGATGATCAGCGCGGCCACGGCGAGGGTGATGCCGACGAGGCTGATCCAGGTCATCACGCTCACACCGCCCTCGGCACGGCGCGCGCGCAGGTAGCGCCAGGCGATGATCCACTCGAAACGCGAAAACGGGGCGGTGCTCTTGGCCAAGATCGAAGCCTTTCAGGTTTGCGGCAAACTGGGCTGCGGGACGCCCAAGGTCAAGGCCGCGCCATGGCGAGCCGAATCTAGGCAACCCGCCGCAACGGCCGCAGGGCGAGTGCGAGCAGGAGCGACACAAGCCCCCAGCCGGCGGCGAACCCGATCCCCGCGAAGATCAGGCCCTCGGAGGTCACCGGCACCGCCGGCTGGTAATCATCCCAGGTGCGCTGAACCAGTTCGGCGTCGCGGATATGGTAGGCCCTGGCGAGACGTTGCAGCGGCGCGGCTGAAGCAAGGGCCTGGTAGTCGGCATTCAACCGGTCGTAGCGATAGATCCGGGCGCGCATGTCATCGCGCAGCCGGTTCTGGAAATCGGACCCGCCCATCTTGTCGAGCGCGTCCTCGCGGGTCAGCCCGGCGATCCGCGCGGTGGTGTCGAAAGCGACCGTGACCGCGCGCAGCTCGTCGACCGCGCCGGAAAGGCGCTGGACATATTGCTGCGAGAACTCGGGGAATTGCGACAAGGCCACCGCGCCCGCGATGCCGCCCGCCAGTGCCAGAATTCGCATCGTGCTGCCCTTCTCCACCGCTCCGATCTTGCTGCCGGATCGGCGCAAAGTCTGGATCCCGGCGGCCGCCGGGTCAAGCAAAGCGGCGCGGACCGGCGACCAGCCGCCGAGGGGGATTATTCGAATTCGTCAATTCCCGCACCGATCCGTGCGCCGAAAGCCATCCCAAAAGCCCGAATCGTGCAAGAGCCCGATCCTTACAGGTGGCCGGCATAGATCTCTTTCAGCCGTGCCACGGCCACCTCCGGCGCAAGCTCCTCGCTCTCGCCGGTGCGGCGCGAGGTGAGCTCGACCACGCCGGTCTTGAGCCCCCGTGGGCCGACGGTGATCCGCCACGGCAGGCCGATCAGGTCCATCGTCGCGAACTTCGCCCCGGCGCGTTCCTCGCGGTCATCGTAGAGCGGCTCGAGCCCGGCGGCGGTGAGCGCGGTGTAGAGGCTTTCGCAGGCCGCATCGGTCTCAGCATCGCCCTGACGCAGGTTGACGATGCCGACGTGGAAGGGCGTCACCCCCTCGGGCCAGATGATGCCGTTCTCGTCATGGCTGGCCTCGATGATCGCGCCGACGAGGCGGCTCACACCGATCCCATGCGAGCCCATGTGGACGGCGACCTTGTTGCCGTCGCTGTCCTGCACCGTCGCGCCCATCGGCTCGGAATACTTGGTGCCGAAGTAGAAGATCTGGCCCACCTCGATGCCGCGCGAGGATTTCCGTCGGGCTTCGGGCACCTCGGCAAACACCGCCTCGTCGTGGGTTTCGTCGGTGCGGGCGTAGGGCGTGGTCCATTCCTTGCAGATGCCGGCAACCTCGTCCCAGTCGTCATAGTCGATCGCCCGGTCGCCCAGCCGCAGATCGGTGATCGCGCTGTCGTAGAATACCTCCGACTCGCCTGTATCGGCCAGCACGAGGAATTCGTGCGTGTTGTCGCCGCCGATCGGACCTGAATCGGCGCGCATCGGGATCGCCTGCAGCCCCATGCGCTCGTAGGTGCGCAGATAGCTCACCATGTGGCGGTTGTAGGCATGCATGGCGTTCTCGTAGTCGAGATCGAAGTTGTAGCCGTCCTTCATGAAGAACTCGCGCCCCCGCATCACCCCGAAGCGCGGGCGGATCTCGTCGCGGAACTTCCACTGGATGTGGTAGAGCGTGAGCGGCAGGTCCTTGTAGCTGGTGACATGGGCGCGGAAGATGTCGGTGATCATCTCCTCGTTGGTGGGGCCGTAGAGCATGTCGCGCCCGTGGCGGTCGGTGATGCGCAGCATCTCCTCGCCGTAGTCGTCGTATCGCCCGCTTTCGCGCCACAGATCGGCGGGCTGGAGCGTGGGCATCAGCATCGGGATATGCCCCGCGCGGATCTGTTCTTCATGGACAATCTGTTCGATCCGCTTGAGCACCTTGAAGCCCAGCGGCAGCCACGAGTAGATCCCCGCCGCCTGTTGCTTGATCATGCCGGCGCGCAGCATCAGCCGGTGCGAGGCAATCTGCGCCTCGGCGGGCGTTTCCTTCAGAACCGGCAGGAAGTAGCGGGACAGGCGCATGGGGGCCTCGTATCTTGGGTTTCACATCGCGCGCATCCTTAGCCGGGCCGGCGCAGGCGGGCAAGGGCACTGCGCGGCCCGGTGAGCTTGACCGGCGGCACCGGGCGGGCAAGATGCCCCACGGTCTTGCATGGAAAGGTGGGCCATGGCGGAACGCCCGTTTCACCCCGAGCTCGAAAATCCGGCGCGATGGCTGCCGCGCACGGTGCTGACCCGGCGAAGCTACCCGCTTGTCCGGGCGGTTTCGGCGCTCCTCTCCCGCGTTGTGCCGACGAAATCAGAAACCGTCCGGCTGGCAGGCGGGCGGCGCATTCTGGTGAACCGCCCGAAGGAGCCTGCGCCCGGCCCGGTACCGGCCTTGCTCTGGATACACGGGGGCGGGCTGGTCATCGGGGCGCCCGAATTCGAGGAAAGCCTGCTCACGCGGATGACGCAGGGGGCGGGCATTCTCACCGCCGCACCCGATTACCGGCTCGCGCCCAAACACCCCTACCCCGCCGCGCTGGAGGATCTCTACGCGGCCCTGTGCTGGCTGGCCCGGCAACCCGGCGTCGATCCCGCACGCCTCGCGATAGGCGGCGACAGCGCCGGCGGCGGGCTGGCCGCCTGCCTTGCGATCCATGCGACACGGCAAGATGGGCCGCGCCCGGCCTTCCTGCTTTTGCATGAACCGATGCTCGACGAGGCGTCCCGCCGCCGACCGTTCGACCAGCCCCGGCAACTTCGGATGTGGAACGAGGCGGCCAACCGGTTCGGGTGGGAGGCCTACCTCGCCGGGCTTGAGGGCGAAATTCCGGCAACCGCCAGCGCTGCGCGAGCCGGGCCGGGCGACCTTGCGCGATTGCCGCCAACATGGCTTGGCGTCGGCACGGTGGATCTGTTTCACGACGAAACGGGGGCCTTCGCCGAGCGCTTGCGAGAGGCGGGGAGGCTCGCGGGCCTCGTCACCGTGCCCGGCGCCTTCCATGGTTTTGCAACCGTGGCCGCGAACGCCGGGGTTACGCGCGCCTACGTGGCGAAGATGCGGGCCGCGCTGGAGGCGGGATTGGGGCTGGCGACCGACTGACCCGAGCGCGCCTGTCGCCAAACGGGTTGCACGCCTGCCGCAAACCGGCGATGACAGGGGAAAGGTCACTCGGGGGCACGCATGTCTCTGCCCGTTGGAACTCAACTGAGATACTGGAGCATCGCGGCCGTGGTGTTCCTGCTGGCGTTGTGGTTTCTCGGCAACGTGATGCTGCCGTTCGTCATCGGCGGGGCGGTGGCCTATTTCCTCGATCCGATTGCCGACAAGCTCGAGAACCTCGGGCTGAGCCGCATCCTTGCCACCATCACGATCACCGTCATTGCAATCTTGATCTTTGCCTTGGCCGCGCTCCTCGTGATCCCGACGCTCGTCAACCAGGCGGTGGCGCTAGTGAACGCCGCCCCGAACCTGGCAACCGACCTGCAGACCTTCCTCACCGAGCGCTTTCCCTCGCTGATCGACGAACACTCGGTGCTGCGCCAGTCGCTCGAAACCCTTGGCCAGCGAATCCAGGAACGCGGCATCGAATTGATCAACGCCGTGCTCGCCTCGGCGGCAAATGTGCTGTCGGTCGTTCTGTTGATCTTCATCGTGCCCGTTGTCGCCTTCTACCTGTTGCTCGACTGGGACCGAATGGTCGCCTCGATCGACGAGCTGCTGCCGCGTGACCACGCCCCGGTGATCCGCAAGCTTGCCAGCGACATCGACAACACGTTGGCCTCGTTCATCCGTGGTCAGGGCACCGTGTGCCTGATCCTCGGCGCCTATTACGCCATCGCGCTGATGCTGGTCGGCCTGCAGTTCGGCCTTGTCATCGGCTTTGTCGCCGGGCTGATCAGCTTCATTCCCTATGTCGGCGCACTGGTCGGCGGGGCGCTCGCGATCGGGCTGGCGCTGTTCCAGTTCTGGGGCGAATGGTGGTTCGTCGGCGGGGTAGTGGTGATTTTCTTCGTCGGTCAGTTCTTCGAGGGCAACATCCTCTCGCCCAACCTCGTCGGGTCCTACGTCGGGCTGCATCCGGTCTGGCTGATCTTCGCCCTCTCGGCCTTTGGCTCGCTCTTCGGTTTTGTCGGGATGCTGGTGGCCGTGCCCGTGGCCGCGGCGTTCGGGGTGGTGGTGCGGTTCCTCGCCGAGCGCTACAAGGCGGGCGAGCTCTACAAGGGCCATGCGGCACGCGAACTGGCTTCCGACGCCTCAGCCGGCCCGCAGGACGACGCCTGACGATGCCTCGCCAGCTTGCCTTCGATCTCCCGCTGCGCGAAGCGCGGGGCCGTGGCGACTTTTTCGTCTCGGCGTCGAACCGCGCCGCGCTGGCCGCCATTGATGGCTGGCGCGACTGGCCCGGCCACAAGCTGGTGCTGACCGGGCCGGTGGGCGCGGGCAAGAGCCACCTCGTGCAGCTCTGGGCCGAACAGGCCAGTGCGGTGGTGATCGACGCGGCCCGGCTGGTGCAGAGCGCGCCCGAGGATGTCGCGGGCCGCAACGTGGCGCTGGAAGACGCCGAGGTGCTTGCCGGCGACGCCCGCGCCGAAGCGGCGGCGTTTCATCTGCACAATCTCGTGTTGGCCGAGGGCGGAAGCCTTCTGACAACCGCCGTCACCGCGCCGTCACGCTGGGGTCTGACCCTGCCCGATCTCGCAAGTCGGATGGAGGGAACGTCCGTGATCGCGATCGATCCGCCCGACGACGCACTGCTCGCCGCGGTGCTGGTGAAGCTCTTCGCCGATCGCCAGATCGATCCGCCCGAGACCCTGATCCGCTATCTCCTGCCGCGCATCGACCGCTCGTTTGCCGCCGCGCGCAAGATCGTCGCCGCGCTCGACGAAACGGCCCTCGCAGAGGCCAAACCGGTAAGCCGCGATCTCGCCCGCCAGATCCTCGAGGCGCAGCACGATCTTTTCTGACGGCATCCCGGCCGCAACATGGATTGACGACCGGTCGCAACTGGATTTTCCCGATCCGAAGGCGCATAACGCACCCAGCCGTTACGACAACCCGCGATACGGATCCATGACTCTCGACACATCGCCTGCCCCGATCAACGCCGATTTTCTCGAAACCGCCTTCCCCACCCCGGTTGAACTTCCGCCCGAGGAGATCGCCGGACCCAAGCGGTTCTTCAACCGCGAGCTCAGCTGGCTCGGGTTCAACTGGCGCGTGCTCGAGGAAGCCGAAAACCCCCGCGTGCCGTTGCTCGAACGGCTGCGCTTCGTCTCGATCTCGGCCACGAACCTCGATGAATTCTATACCGTGCGCGTCGCCGGCCTGCGGGAATTGGCGAAAGAGGGCAACACCACGCCGTCGATGGACGGGTTGACGCCGGCCGAGCAGCTGGTGCTGATCAATGCCGATGCCCGCCGGCTGATGGCGCGCCAGCAGAAGGCGTTCGACCAGCTTTCCTCGGAGATGCAAAAAGAGGGGATCGTGCTGTGCACCCGCGAGACGCTCTCCGCCGAAGACCGCGAATTTCTCGAAAAGGTGTTTCTCACCCGGGTGTTTCCGGTGCTTTCGCCGCTGGCGATCGACCCGGCGCACCCGTTCCCGTTCATCCCCAACACCGGCTTCGCGCTGGCGCTCCAGCTTGAGCGCAAGACCGACAGGCGAAAGCTGCAGGCGCTGTTGCCGGTCCCGCACCAGATCAACCGCTTCATCCGGCTGCCCGCGCCGGACGGCGTGGCGCGGTTTCTGCCGCTCGAAGATCTTCTGCTGCTGTTCCTCGGCACGCTGTTTCCCGGTTACACGGAGGCGGGCAGTTGCGCCTTCCGGGTCCTGCGCGACAGCGACATGGAAGTCGAAGACGAGGCCGAAGACCTCGTGCGCGAGTTCGAGACCGCGCTCAAACGGCGGCGGCGGGGCGAGGTGGTGCGCATGAAGATCAGCGCCAATGCCCCGGCCGATCTGCGCGAAATGGTGCGCCGCGAGCTGCATGTCACCGAGGAAGAGATCGTCGAGGTCGAGGGGCTGATCGGCATGGCCGATCTCTCGGAACTGGTGCTCGATGAACGGCCCGATCTGCTCTGGCCCTCCTACATCCCGCGCGTGCCGGAACGGATCGAGGACCACGGCGGCGACATGTTTTCGGCGATCCGCAAGAAAGACATCCTGCTGCACCACCCCTACGAGACCTTCGATCTCGTGGTGCGGTTCCTCGAGCAGGCGGCGCAGGATCCGAACGTGGTGGCGATCAAGCAAACGCTCTACCGGACCTCGCGCAACAGCCCGATCGTGAGCGCCTTGTGCGAAGCGGCCGAAGCGGGCAAGAGCGTGACCGCGCTCGTGGAGCTGAAGGCCCGTTTCGACGAGGCCGCCAACATCCGCCAATCACGTCGGCTGGAACGGGCCGGCGCCCACGTCGTCTATGGCTTCATGCACTACAAGACCCATGCGAAGGTGTCGGTCGTGGTGCGCCGCGAGGGCGACGAGCTGGTGACCTACACCCATTTCGGCACCGGCAACTACCACCCGATCACGGCGAAGATCTACACCGATCTCAGCCTCTTCACCTGTGATGCCGCGCTTGGGCGCGATGCCACGAAGGTGTTCAACTATCTTTCCGGGTATGCCCAGCCGGAGAAGCTCGAAAAGCTCGCGATCAGCCCGATCACGCTCAAGGCGACCTTGCTGGAGCGCATCGAGAAGGAGGCGAAGTTTGCCGAGGAGGGCAAACCGGCCGAGATCTGGGCGAAGATGAACAGCCTGATCGAGAGCGACGTGATCGACGCGCTTTATGCCGCGAGCCAAAAGGGGGTGAAAATCACCCTCGTCGTGCGCGGCATCTGCGGGCTCAGGCCCGGGATCAAGGGGCTGAGTGAAAACATCCGGGTGAAGTCGATCGTCGGACGGTTCCTCGAGCACAGCCGGATCGTCTGTTTCGGCAACGGCCACGGGTTGCCGTCGAAAAAGGCGAAGGTCTACATTTCGTCGGCCGACTGGATGGGGCGTAACCTCAACCGCCGGGTGGAGACGCTGGTGGAGGTGTCGAACGCCACGGTAAAGGCGCAGATCGTGAGCCAGATCATGGCCGCGAACCTGCACGACGTGGCGCAGAGCTGGGTGATGCAGCCCGACGGGTCGTTCCGCCGCCCCGATCTGGCGCGCATCGACAACCCCTTCAACTGCCACCGGTTCTTCATGGAATACCCCTCGCTCTCTGGCCGCGGCTCGGCCGGCGCCAAGGACGTGCCGGAGCTCACCCACAGCCACGACTGAGGCGAGACGGGGCGCGGAACGACATCCGCAGCGGATTTCGTTTCGGTTTCCGCAGCGGAAACCGCACCCGCGCCCGGCGTTGACCGTTTGTGGCGGACCGGGCCATAACGAGAGCCGAGCATGGGGGGAATCATGGACGGAACCGAAGACCACGACTGGGGGCCATTCGACCGGCCGTTGTTCGAGGATCCATCCGCCCGGGCGTTGAGCCGGGTGGGCGTGCTCGACGTGGGCTCCAACTCCGTCCGCCTCGTGGTCTTCGACGGGGCGGCGCGCAGCCCGGCCTATTTCTTCAACGAGAAGATCCTCTGCGGCCTTGGCGCCGGCCTGTCGGAAACCGGCCGGCTCAACCCCGAGGGCCGGGTCCGGGCCCTCGCCGCGATCCGGCGGTTCAAGCTCCTCGCCGAGGGCATGCATCTGCCACCGATCTCCGCCGTTGCCACCGCGGCGGTGCGCGATGCCGAGGACGGGCCGGAGTTCCGCGCCGAGGTCGAGCGCGAGACCGGCATCCGCCTCTACGTGATCGATGGCGCGGAGGAGGCGCGGCTTTCGGCACAGGGCGTCTTGCTGGGTTGGCCCGGCGCTTCGGGACTGATCTGCGATATCGGCGGCTCGTCAATGGAATTGGCCGAGATATCGGGAGGCACCGTTGGCAAGCGCATCAGTTCGGGGCTTGGTCCTTTGAAGCTCGCGGCGGTGAAAGGCGGCAAGAAAGGCATGAAGGCCCACATCAAAGCGGTGATGGCCGATCTCGCGGCCGAGATGGGCACCCGGCCGGAGCGGCTCTTTCTGGTCGGTGGCTCATGGCGCGCGATCGCAAAGCTCGACATGTTGCGGCGCGAATATCCGCTTTGGGTTCTGCACGAGTACCGCATGAGCCCCAAGGAGCTTCGCAAGACCCTCGACTGGATCGCCGACACCGACCTTGACGCGGTGCGCCAGCAGACCTCGACCTCCGCCGCGCGGATGGCGCTCGTGCCCGTCGCCGCGCTGGTTCTCAAGCGCCTGATCCAGACCTTCAAGCCGCGCGAGATTGCCGTTTCGGCCTATGGGATCCGCGAGGGCCTGCTCTATGAACAGATGCCCGATCGGCTGCGGGCCCGTGACCCGCTGATCGAGGCCTGTCGTTTCGCCGAACAGAAGGATGCCCGGCTCCCCGGCTTTGGAAAGGGACTATACGAGTTTCTGCTGCCGCTTTACCGCGGCGCGAAGCCCGACAGGCTGCGGATCGTCAAGGCGGCCTGCCTGCTGCATGATGTGACATGGCGCGCCCACCCCGACTATCGCCACGAGGTCACCTTCGAGGCCGCGACACGGGCCAATCTGGGCGGGATGACCCACGAAGAACGGGTGTTTCTCGGCGTGGCGCTGTTGCATCGCTACAAGTCGAACCGCGAGGATTGCCATTTCAAGGACATCTTCGCGATCTTGCCCGAAGCCGAGCTGAACAAGGCCGAGGTTCTGGGCAAGGCAATGCGTTTCGGTGCGATGTTCGCCGTCGACAAGCCGCAGGACAAGGCAACGCTGCATTGGCGACCAAAGAAATGCGAACTGCATCTGACCATCCGGCGCGATGCCGCCGATCTGCTCGGGGAGGTGGCGCGGGCGCGGTTCGAGAGCCTGGCCCAGGCGCTGAACGCCGCGCCGGTGGTTGCCGTGCGCGGCTGAGCGCGGTCAGATCTCGGTCTCTCCGTCGCCCGTCGCGTCGGGTTTGCGGCGGATGATGATATCGCCGTTCGGCAACCGTTCGGGCGGTTCGTATTGGCTGATATCGTCGAGCCAGTCGACGAGCTTGTCCCACCCTTCAGCGCCCTCGGCCAGAAGCCCCCGCAGCAGGAGTTTCATGCCCTCCGAGAGTTTCCTTGCACCTTCCGACAGCTCCGGGTTGGCCGGCGTCGATGGCACCTCATCTTGCGCCGGCAGGGCCGCGGGAACCGAGGCCAGCGTGACGGCGAGAGCGATGGCGAGATATGCCGGTTTGTGTGCCATGGGGCCTATGTGGGGGTTTCGGCGCGCCTTTTCAAACGCTCAAAAAGCCAGATC
>JANTFS010000016.1 GCA_024763335.1 Paracoccaceae bacterium
TGGCGCAACGACTCCGTGCAGACGGCCACCCCGGGCGGGCGCCCCGTTGAAATTGCTCGGGCAGACCCCACCGATGCCGAGATAGTCGTAGACCCGCCCCCGCAGCATCGGCTGACGCAAGCGCCGCGCCGCCCGGCCCCCCGACGCGCTCTTGCCCTCATTGCCCGGGCGGCACGCGGGCTGTAATCCCGGCGCGGGCGGCCGCGCGCGCGGCCGTGTCCCGCGACCGCGCGATCGCGGGCGCCGCGTTGAGATGTTATGGGCAGACCCCACTGACGCTGAGACACCTACCGCAAACCCGGCCCTGCAGCATCGGCTGACGCAAACGCCACGCCGCCCGGCGCCCCGACGCACTCTTGCGCTCATTGCCCGGGCGGCACGCCGGCTCTGCCCGCGACTCAGGCGCCCGGGCGCGCCGCTACGGGCAGACCCCGCCGATGCTGAGATACTTGCCGTAGACCCAGCCCTGCGGACTCGGCTGGCCCCACAGCGGCGTCTCGCAGCGCCCGGACATGCAATAGACGTAATACCAGCTGCCCTGGCGTTCCCACACAGAGATCTCGTCGCCGAGGTAAAGCTCGCCATGCTGGGCATAATTCGTCCCCGGCCCCGAGCGCACCGCGAGAAAGCCGGCGCCGGTGGCATGGTTGTATTGTGTGATCGGCCGCACGCCGACGACATAGCCGGTGCAGTCGCCCGCCACGCCGGGCCCCGCCCCCGCGACCAGCGCCAGACCCGCGGCAAGTGCGCCGTGCAGGAAAAACCGTTTCGAAATTGCCATGATCACATCCTCCCGCTGACAGGCTCACCGCAGGATCGCGCCGCGCGCCGGGGCGAGCCATGACCTCGGTCAAGCCCGGGGCGGATTGTCACGACAGGCGGGCCACGCGGCGCCGAAGACGCGGCCGATTGATTTCCTGACGGCGCAACGTTTGCGTCTTTCGCCAATCGCCGGCGCGCCGTGGGGTCGCCTGCGCGCCGCCTACAGCAGCCGGCGCGGCGCCGCCACGGTGCGGCGCATCTCTTCGGGCAACATGTCCTCCGTCGGCCAGAAGCCGGTCATCAGCGACAGATCCCACCCCTGTGTCAGCCCCGCCGACACCATCGCGGCAAAGGCCGGGGCCGGGTCGTAGTCCAGCCGCAGGATCCGCGCGCCATCGGCATCGAGCCGCACATACCGCCCGCCCCGGCGGCCATCGTTCGGCGGCTGGCCGATCATCCCGGCGTTGATCCAGTGCACCCCGCCGATGTCGCGCTCGAAGGCGAGGCCGCAATGCCCGGCGATCACGCCATCGACCGGGCCGGCGGTGGCGGCGATCGCCTCGATCTCGCGGGCGAAATCCTCGCTCGGGGTCGAGGGCCAGAAATACCGCGCGGTCGAGCTGGCGCCACCATGCACCACGGCATAGCGCCGGCCCTCATGGGCGAACACGGCGATGTCGGGCAAGTCTTCGAGCCAGTCGCGGGTGGTGGCGTCGACGGCGGCATCGGTATGGCGCCACCAGGTTGCCGCGAGCCGGCGCGACACGCTGCCCGGGGCGAAACCAAAGCCGCTTTCCGCCGCCCCGACGGCCAGCTGGCGCTCGATGTTGCCGGCTATGATCTGGTGCCCATAAGCGCGGGTGGCGGCGATGCAGGCGGTTGTCTGCGCGCCGATCCCGCCGATGTTGCCGGTGCAGATCACCCGCTGCCCGGGCACGCCGGCACGGCCAAGGTCGCGCAGGAGCGCGCCAAGCGCGGCGAGGTTGGCATGCGCCCCGCCATAGGCCACGACCGGCCCCGAAAGCGTGCCCAGATCTGCGATCTTCATTGCAGCCTCCCTTGAAACGCGAGGGTCGCAGCGCCATAGAAGGGCGAAACCACGCGAAAGACAACGCTCATGACAGATGCGGCCCCCGGCTTCCTGCTCGATACCGCCTTTTGGATCACGGCCGCCGCCATTGCCGCGCTCCTGGTGCTTTCGGCCTTCTTCTCCGGCTCGGAAACGGCGCTCACCGCCGCGTCGCGCGGCAAGCTGCGAGCCAAGGCCGACAAGGGCGACCGCGGCGCCGGCCGCGCGCTGGCGATCACCGAGGACAACGAACGCCTGATCGGCTCGGTGCTTCTGGGCAACAACCTCGTCAACATCCTGTCGGCCTCGCTCGCAACCGCCCTGTTTACCCGCCTGTTCGGCGAGAGCGGGGTGGTCTGGGCAACGCTGGTGATGACGCTGCTGGTGCTGATCTTCGCCGAGGTTCTGCCCAAGACCTATGCGATCACCCGGCCCGAGGCGGCCGCGGCGCTGGTCTCGGCCCCGATCCGAATCGTGGTTCTGGTGTTTTCGCCCGTCGTCTCGGCCGTGCGCGCGCTCACCCGCGGCCTGCTGACCCTGTTCGGCGTGAAGACCGATCCGCACGCCCAGCTTCTCGCCGTGCGCGAGGAGATTGCCGGCGCGCTCACCCTCGGCCACAGCGAGGGCACGGTCGAGAAAGAAGACCGCGACCGCATCCTTGGGGCGCTCGATCTCGGCGAGCGCACGGTCGACGAGATCATGCTCCACCGCAGCCAGATCGAGATGATTGATGCCGGCAGCCCGCCCGAGGAGATCCTGCAGCAAGCCCTCGCCTCGCCCTACACCCGGCTGCCGATCTACAAGGACGAGCCCGAGAACATCGTCGGCGTGGTCCACGCCAAGGATCTCAGCCGCGCGATGTATGCCGCCGGCGAAGCCGCGGGCGACGCGGGCCGGGCCGCGGCCTACGAGAATTTCGACATCATGCAGGTGGCGATGGAGCCCTATTTCGTGCCCGAGACCACCACGCTGGATGACCAGATGCGCAACTTCCTCAAGCGCCACACCCACTTTGCGCTGGTGGTCGATGAATATGGCGCCTTGCAGGGGCTGATCACGCTTGAAGACATCCTCGAGGAAATCGTCGGCGAGATCACCGACGAGTTCGACACCTCCGCTGCCGAAGCCGGGGTGACACGGCTCGACGACGGCTCTTTCCAGGTCGACGGGGCGATGACGATCCGCGACCTCAACCGCGCGATGGACTGGAACCTGCCCGACGACGAGGCCAACACCATCGCCGGGCTGGTCATCCACGAGGCCCAGATGATCCCCAGCGAGGGCCAGCAATTCTCGTTCCACGGCTTTCGCTTCGAGGTGATCAGGCGGGTCGAAAACCGGATCGCCGAGCTGCGCATCCGCCCGCTCTGACGCGCGCGGCGGCGAATCATCGCCGGCGGTGGCTCCCTGATCGCGACCCGGTTTTGCCAAATTCCTGCCAAAATCCCGGGGATGTCTTGCGGTCGGCCCGCTCGCGTCCACAACATCTGGGCATGTCATTGTCGCGGTTGGGAAAACAACCTGTTGATTGCCCCATTTCCGCCATGATTCAGCTTCCGTCGATCCGCGTTTGCGCCTACCAAGAAAGAGCCTGGGGGGGCGAAACGGTGAGAGCGTATTGCTTTGGGAGACAATACCAACTTGACCGTCCGTTCGCTCGCGCGAGCTGACGAGCCCCAGTGGCGGCGGCTGTGGTCGGCCTACCTGGCGTTCTACGAGACGGAAGTGGACGAGGAGGTGTATCTGACCACCTTCTCCCGCCTCCTCTCGGATGAGGACCCCCAGTTTGGCCTGATCGCGGAAGCCGGCGGCCAGCCTGTCGGGCTCGTGCACTTCATCTTCCACCGCCACAACTGGAAGATCGAAGACGTGTGCTACCTGCAAGACCTCTACGCCGACCCCGACGTGCGGGGCACGGGCGTGGGCCGGGCGCTGATCGAGGCGGTCTATGCCGCCGCCGACGCCAACGGCACGCCCACGGTCTACTGGCTGACACAGCACTTCAACACGCAGGCGCGCAAGCTCTACGACCGGATCGGGCAGCTCACACCGTTCATCAAGTATCAGCGCGGGGAGATACGATGAGCCACATTCACAAGTTGATCGTGGGGGCGATCACGATCCTGGGGCTGGCCAGCTGCGCCGCCGATCTGCCGCGAGGGGAAGATGTGACCACCCGCGAGGTGACGTCACGGCGGATCGAACTGCCGGCGCAATTGCCGCCGATGAAGGCCTTCGCCAGCTCCAGGATCGAACGTCCCGCGCGGCCCAACCGCGAGATCGCAGGCGACTTTCTCGATCTCTCCTTCGCGCTCGAGAGCGGCCGGCAGCTGCCTGTCCTGACCCGTTTCGAGGGACCGGTCACGCTTGCCGTCACCGGACGCGCCCCGGCGGCGCTTGCGGCCGATGTCGACCGGCTGTTGCGCCGGCTTCGCATCGAGGCCGGGATCGACATCCGGCAGGTTCCCGCCGGCCCCGCCTCGATCACCGTCGAGATGATCTCCAAGCGCGCGCTGCAAGGCGTCGTGCCACATGCCGCCTGCTTCGTTGCGCCGAATGTCTCGAGCTGGACAGAATACAAGGCGGCCCGCCGCACCGCGCAGACCGACTGGACCCGGCTGACCGAACGCAGCCGGATGGCGGTGTTCATCCCCGGCGACGTTTCGCCTCAGGAAATGCGCGACTGCCTGCACGAGGAGGTGGCGCAGGCGCTCGGGCCGGTGAACGATCTCTACCGCCTGCCCGACAGCGTGTTCAACGACGACAATTTCCACACCGTTCTGACCGGGTTCGACATGCTGGTCCTGCGCGCCTATTACGCGCCGGAACTGAAGTCGGGCATGACCCGGGCGCAGGTGGCGGCCCGGCTGCCCGCGCTGCTGGCCCGGCTGAACCCGCGTGGCGGGACCGGCGCCCCGGTGCAAACCGCGCCCACGCCCGAGGCCTGGAAACAGGCGATCGAAACCGCGCTCGGCGGCCGCGATACCAGCCCGGTGCGCCGCGATGCCGCCCGCCGCGCCGTCGAGCTCGCCCGGGTGCACAACTGGCGCGACACCCGGCTTGCGTTTTCGCTCTTTGCCCTCGGCCAGCTCAATCTCGGCCTCAACTCCGACCTCGCCCTGGCCGCTTTCCGCGAGGCCGAGGACATCTACCGCGTCACCCCGGGCACCGCGCTGCAAGCCGCCCACATGGGGGTCCAACTCGCCGCACACGCGCTCTCGCTTGGCAATGCCGACACCGCGATCCGCATCGTCGACAGCCATCTCGATGCGGTGGCGCGGGCGGAAAACGCGGCGCTGTTGTCGACCCTGATGATGATCAAGGCGCAGGCGCTGGAGTATCAGGGCCGCGACCCTGAGGCGCAGCTTGTGCGCCTCGACAGCCTCGGATGGGCGCGCTATGGCTTCGGCTCGGAGGCCGAGGTGGCCGCGCGTCTCGACGAGATTGCCGCAATCGCACCGGGTGGCCGCAGCTGACACGGGCCCGCACAGGCGGGCCATGCAGGGGAGCCGGCATGATCATCCTTGCTTTCGCCGTTCTCGGCGCCCTTGTCGGCGGCTTCACCGCCCGTTCACGGGGCGGCAAGAGGCTCGACATCGCCCAATATGCCACCTCCTACGCCCTCGCCTTCGCGATCATCGGGCTGTTCGTCACGGTTTTCCTGACCCGCGGCTGAGCGCCCGTGGCGCATCCACGCCATGGCGGCACCGCAGCCAGACCGCCGCGGCCTGGCTCAGCCCCCGGCCCGGGCAACCAGCGCCTCGAACACCTGCAACAGGCAGGCGGCATAATCGGGATCATCCAGATAGGGCTCGCGCGCGCAGGGCCGGCTGAGCGCCGCCGACATCAGGCTGCCGGTGCCCCAGACCGGATGCGCGCGGCCGGTGCGTTGGCGATGGGCGTCGGCGGCTTCGGCCTCGGCCAGCATCCGCGTCATCAGATCGGCGCGCTGTGCCGGAGAGGTGGCGAGCAGCGCGCGCGCCGCGGCCACCACGTCGCCATGCAGCACCCGGCGCATCTCAGAGCGCCACCTCGATGCGGCGATACGGCCCCGGTCCGAAACTGCCCGAAACCTGCGCCACCTCGACCGCGAACGGCGCCGCCGCGCCATCCGCCGCCTGCATCGCGGCGCTGTAGCTCCAGCCCGGCCCGTCCACCGTCTCTTCGCGCAGGACCGTGAGACCGGCCATCACCCGAACCCGGTAGCGCTCGCTGTCTTCGCCAAGCGGAACTTCCTCGGCCAGCCAGCTGTCGCCGTCGATCCGGGTGCGCCGCACCCAGCTTACCGAAAGGTCGCCACCCGGGCCGGGGGTGGCCGCCAGATGCACCGGGGCCAGCGGCCGCAGCCCGATGCCATTGAACGCCTGCACCGTGTGCACATAGCTCGGATCGTCGTAGCCGCGCGCCGCCGGACCAATGCGGTAATGCCGCTCAAGGCCGCGGTGAGACAGCGCCAGCGGCACCTGATCGAGCGCCCCGTCGAGCATCACCACCCAGGACCCGACCGGCCAGGCCTCGGGCATGATCGCATCGCTGCCGGCCTGACCGCGCAACCGTCCGGTAATCTCCCAGACCCCAGGCTCAACCAGAACCGCGTCGGTGAACTGGAACACCTCCCAGTTTTCCGACGTGCCGTCACCGATCACCGCCGCATTCGCGCCGTTGAGAACCTGCGCCGGGGTGGCGGAGGCAAGGTCGCCCGACGTCATCCGCACCCGCAAGGCCGGGCCCCGGTCGAACAGCCCCGGACGGGCGCGCGCCAGCACGCTTTGCGTGAGCCCGACGCGCGCCGGCGTCGGCAAGTTGAGCGCGAAGCTGTAGCCATCGTCCTGCGGCGCACGATAGACGGCCACCGGCCCCGTCCACGGGCGCGCGGTGACCGCCAGATGCGGCGCATGAGGCACTTCATCGCCGGTCAGCAGCGGCAGGTCGAGAAACAGCGGCAGCACTGGCACCGGCGGCACGTAAGCCGACATCGTGGCGGCAAGGTCCAGCGTCTCGACCGGCTCGAACAGGCTCGGTTCGATCCGCACCGCCTGCACCATCGCGACACCGGCCTGCTCGATATGGTCGAGCCGGTAGTTGCCCGCACCCTCGGGCAGATCGAGCTCGACGACATCGCCCGCCTTGGCCCAGAGCCCGGAGGGCGGCAGGGCAAACCGGGCCTTGTCCCGCGCCACGCGGGCCTCGGCCAGCCAGCGCTCGGCAATCGCCCGCGCCTCGCCGCCGGTCAGAACCAGCGACAGCTCGCTGGTCGAAACCGCCGGGGCGGGCGCGTCGGGAAAGATCGCCTCGGTGGCACGCACGCCATAATCGCTGCCCGCCTCGATGAAATTGAGCCGGACCCGCCCGGCCACCTCGGGCTCGGGGACGCGCGTGTATTCCACCACGCCATCAATCTCGTCGACGAGCGCGAGACGATCGTGATCGATCACCTGCCCGGCCAGACCGGTGCGGGAGAAGAACACCAGCTGCCCGTCGCGCTCGGCGGCCTCGAACCCGTAGGCCAGCATCAACGGCTGCAAGGCATTGCGCGCGCCGGTCACATGATCCACCACATAGCCCCGCACCACCCCGTAGAGCCGCGACGTGTCGACCGGCGCCACGCCGGATGCGGCGCAAATCTCCTCGACAACCGATGCCAGCGACCGGCTGGCCGCGCGCCCGTTCAGCCAATGGCCGCGACCATAATTCGCGCTGTCGGACCAGACGGTCGACAGGCCCGGGAACCACGGGAAGGGCCGCGCGTCCCAGGCCCAGACATGGGCGCGGCTCATGTCGAGCATCTGCACCCCGGTCTCGGGATCGGTCGGGTTGTGGGCCGGGTCGGACCAGAATTCCCCCATCGCGCGCAGGTATTGCCTCTGGATGAAATCGTCGCGCTGGCCATTCGACCATGCCGGCAGGCTCGATTCCGAGCTCTTCGGGTCAACGAACTTGTTGGGCTGGTTGGTGCCCTTGTCGACCGCCGCACAGCCCATCTCGGTGAACCAGATCGGCTTTGAGCCGGGCACCCAGCTGGTGGGGTCGCTGCTGCGCAGGCCGCCGACGCGCTCGAAATGGCCCTTCTGCCACCACGACACGATGTCCTTGTAGCGCCACACCCACGGCTCCCCGTGTGCCTCGTCGCGGATCTCGGTCCGGCGCTGGACGTCAGCCGCCTCGGGCGCGTGATAATACCAGTCATAGCCCTCGCCGCCGAGGATGTTGGCCTTGAGATAGTCGAGGTTGTAGATCGAGCCCCAATGCGCATCGGCGTGGCTGTCACCGTCGCGCCAGTCCGAAAGGGGCATGTAATTGTCGATGCCGATGAAATCGATGTTGTCGTCGCTCCAGAGCGCATCGAGATGGAAGTAGACGTCCCCCGAACCGTCCTGCGGGTGATAGCCGAAATATTCCGACCAGTCGGCGGCATAGGAGATCTTCACCTCCGGGCCGAGCACGGCACGCACGTCGGCGGCGAGTTGAACAAGCTGGCCAACCGCCGGGAAGCTGCCCCCTGCCCCGCGGATCTGGGTCAGGCTGCGCAGCTCCGAGCCGATCAGGAAGGCCTCCACCCCGCCCGCGGCCTTGCACAGGTGGGCATAGTGCAGGATAAACCGGCGGTAGGACCATTCGTTCGGCCCCGCATATTGCACCGTGCCGCCGCTGACGGAAAAATCCGCCGGCTGGGCGCTGCCGAAGAACGCCGACACCTCGCCCTGCGCCCCGGCGCTGCCATCGGGCGACCCCTCCCGCCCCGGCGCCACCGAAAGCGTGATGCGCCCGCGCCACGGCAAGGCCGGCTGGTCCGGCGTGTCGCTCCAAGGGTCAGCCAGCCCGTTGCCGGCCATCTGCGTCATCAGGATGAACGGGTAGAAGGTCACCGCCTTGCCGGCGTCTTTCAGCGCCGAAATTGCCTCGATCACCGATTGGTCCGCGGGCGTGCCGCCATAGACCGGCCGGTCTGCGTCGAACGGCACCAACCCGGCCCCGGCCCGCGCAAGGCCAGACACCCGCCACGGCATCTCGTGGCCGTCCTCGTCGTGTTTTTCCACCTTCGGGGCAATCTCGCAGGCGCCGCAGCGCAGATCATCGCCAAACCAGCTGACCACCAGCGACGCGGCCTCGAGGTTGGGCAATTCGCCCTCCAGCGTGTCGAGCGAGACTGCGAAATCGGTCTTGCCAAACGGCGTGTGCTCGTTGGCGGGATAGCTTTCGCCGGGCTTGTCGCCGTAGTGCACCGGCGTCGTTGCCAGCGCGTATTCGCCGGTTCCGGGAATGATCGCCACCGCCTTGGTGCCACGTGCGATCTCGGTGGGCTGGTCGGGCCCTTCCGGCCGGAACACTTCGAAATTGAACACCGGCACCCGCTTGCCAAAGGCGGTCACGTCGAGGTCTTCGATCACCACATAGGCGGTGCCACGGTAGGCCGGCGCATTCCCGGCCCCTTCCTCGGCCTCGATCTTCGGGTCGGGCGCCTGGGTCTCGGTGCCGCGATAGACGCGCATGTTGAGCGCCTCGGCGTTCATCTCCACGCCATCGGCCCAGACCCGCCCGACATGAGAAATCTCGCCCTCGCACAGCGCCACCGCGAGGCTCATCACTGCCGGGCATTCGCCCTCCTGCGGGGCCGATCCGCCAAGCAGCGTGCCCTTGCCCGACCCGCCCGCGCAGGATCCGTCACTGCCGACCGTCTGGCGCACCGGCGAGGTCCAGATCACCTGCCCGCCCAACCGGATGCTGCCATAGGCCCGCCGGATCGCCGCGCCCTCCGACACGCCGTTGAGCCGGATGCGGTCGACCGGACCGGTTTCAACCGCATCCGAGCCATCCCCCATAACCGCCTGGTCGATCAGGGTGCCGGCAATCGCCCCGACCGCCCGCCCGATCGCCACCGCGCTCAGCCCGAGAATGCCGCCGCCAATCGAAGAGCCCAGCGCCGCACCGACCGCCGACAAAACTATTGTCGCCATCTCTAACCCCTTTCAGGAAAACGGAAAATCGCCGCAATCCGGCGTGCCCAAGGGGGCGTGAGCGGGCTTTCGAGCACCGCGTGCCCCGAATAGGCATGAATGAATGTCGGCGCCGGGCCGGTTTCGGCGAGCAATCCCAGATGCTTGGCCACCGCGCCGCGCCGCATCCGAAACACCAGCACATCGCCCGGCCGCGCCTGTGCCTCCGGCACCGGATCAAGAAGCGTCGCCGCGCCGTCGAGTAATGTCTCCTCGCCGCGCGCCTCGGCCCAGTCCGGGGTGTAGGGCGGCACCGTGACCGGCTCGGTGCCGATCACCTCGCGCCAGACCCCGCGCAGGAGGCCAAGGCAATCAGTCCCCGCGCCGCGACAGGAGGCCTGGTGCACGTAAGGTGTGCCGATCCAGCCACGTGCCACGGCGACAATGCGCCTGCCCTGTCCGGGATCGCTCATTTTGCGCTCCCGCCGAAGAGCGCGTTGCTGTCGCGCACCGCGATGCTCACCGGCCGATCCTCGCCCGGGATATGCGGGAAGCCGCGGAAATTCACGAAATTCGAGAATTTCTCCCGGCAGCTCTGCGGACGCTTGTCGCAGCCCGCCTCGAGCCGGACTTCGTCGCCCGGCGCGATCTCTTCGCGCAGGCTTTGCCACAGCTCGATGTTGCGCAGGCCCTCGGCCAGAGCATCTTTCCGGATCACCCCGACGAGCCCCGCCGCCGCCCCGCTCAGCACCCGCAGGCGCCCGCGGGTGAACCATTCGTCGGCAAAGCCGCCAAGCCCGCCAATCCGCAACCGCTTTTCGCCTGCCTCGGCCAGCACCACGCCGGTTGCGGCGAAGCTCGGGTCGGTGAGATCGATGCCGCAGGCCCGGTCCCCCAGCACCGCGGCGCAGGGGGCCTGGTAGACCCGCCCCTGAACCCGATTCAGCGCTTCCGAAAGGCCGAGCAGCTCGGCCCGGAACGCGCCGCCGGCCCGGGTCACTTCGCCAAGGGTGCCGCGAAACAGCACCTCGCGCTCCTGCGGCGCCGCCCAATTGACGACCCAGGCCACCACCTCGGCGCCGTCATAGCGGCCGGCGCGGATGTCGCGCTCGGTCACTGCTGCGGCCGAAAGGGCCCCCAGCGCCTCGCTGTTGTCGATGGAAAGGCCGGTGGTTTGTTGCAGGGCACGGGCACTCAGGCCGGTATCGGCCCGAAACGTCACCCCGTCGAAGCTGAGATCGCGGTCGTGATCGGTGAACCCGAGCACCGTGCCGTCGCGCCGGGTCAGGGTCCAGCACCGGGCAACGGTTGTCGAGCCGCTGAGGAGATGGGATTGGAGATCGGGCGGCATGGGCATCAGACGCGCACCTCCACCACCGGCACGCTCGGCACGTCGCCCGCCTTGAACGAGGCCACCGAGGTTGCGATCCGGTCGGTGTCGAAGCGCACCGGCACGTCGAATTCGAACCCGGCGGTCAGCTCCGCCCCCTCGGCGGGCGCGGTCTGAAGGGTCACGATCCCGGTCATGCTGTCGACCTCGTAATGCACCGTTTCGACCAAAGCATCGCCGTGCAGCCCGAGTTTCACCGTCCCGGCCACGGGCTTCTGCACCGGACGGGTGTAGGTGAAATCGCCCGAGCGGTAGGTCTTGACCAGCTGGAACGCGGTCGTCTCGCCGTCGCCCACAGCGATCAGCTGGTCCTGATAGGCCGCCTCCTGCGACGGCAGTCCGGATTTGAAATCCGCCCAATCCTTCCAGCGAAAGCCGAAGAGCTGACCGCGCCGGGCCTCGAAGAAGGCCACCAGCGTTTCCAGATCGTCGAGCGAGCGCATCGACACACCCGCATCGTAGCGCCGGCGCGAATGCGCCCAGGGCGTGTTGCGTTCCTCGAAACCATTGGCGAGCGTCACCACCTCGGTGCGCCGCTCCGGGCCGCCGATCGAGCCGAAACTGAGGTTTGGGGGGAACCGAACATCATGAAAATTCATCGAAGTGCTCCTCAGCTGAAGCGATTTCCGCGGGCGATCGCGCGGCTGACCTGGGCGGCGATCTGACCCTGCGAGCGGCGAAACCCGTCCACGTCAGGCGTGGCAACGTTGATCGTCACGTTCATCGGGCGCCCGCCGCCCGACATCTGCACCCCAAGCTTGCCATCGGCACCCCGCGCCAGCGGCATGATCGCCTCCGGCCCGGCCTCGCCCATCAACCCCGTGCCGCCGCGCATCGGGAACGACACCGGCCCCTGCACGACGCCGCCATTGGCAAACGGCATCACCCGGCCCTGGCTGAATGCCGCCCCGTCGGCGAAGGGCAGAAGCGCATTCATCAGCCCGCCGACCGCCTCGGCCAGAAGCCCGCCGACATGGTCCGTCACCGGCCGCACCGAGGCGTCATACACCGTGTCGATCATCGTCTGACGCAGCGACCGGAAGGCGTCCGACAGCGTCATCGACCCGAACACCAGCCCATCCAGCGCGCTTTTCAGCCCGCGGCTGAAGCCCCCCGACAACACGCCCACATCGTTCGAGATCACGTCGATCGTCGCCCCCATGCGCTCAAGCTCGCCGCGAAAGGCCGCAGCCATCAGGCTCGCCCCCTGCAAACTGCCCTCGAGCGCCGCCACCTGGTCGTCGAATGCGTCGATACCGTCGAGTTCAGCCATGTCTCATCACTCCGTTTCCTGATCCGACCCGTGGTCGGGAAAAGCCCGCGCCAGTTCCTCGAGCCGCGCCCGGCCAAGCCGCGCCGGTCCGCCCGCCTTGCCAAGCATCACCATGAGCTCGGCCGGGGTGAGCGCCCAGAATTGCACCGGTGTCAGCCGAAGGCCGCGCAATCCCAGTTGCAAAAGGCCGGGCCAGTCGAATTTCATTCCCCGGCTCCGCCGTCCGGCAGCGCAAAGGCCCGGGCCAGCAACTGACCCGCCACCCGCGCCGCCTCGACCGGCCCGCCCGCGATCTCGGCCGACACCAGCTCGCCCGCGCCGCCGCGCCAGCCACCGCCACGAAGCCCCGCCACGATCAGCGCCAGCACGTCGCGGGTGGAAAAGCCGCCCTGCTCGAAGCGCTCGACCAGACCCACCAGCGTGTCGGTGCCGAGGCTGTCTTCCAGCTCCGCCAGCGCGCCGAGGGTGAGCTTCAGCACATGTCGCTCGCCGTCGATGGTCAGCGCCACCTCGCCGGTCCAGGGGTTGGCCATGGTCAAAGCGCCGTGAAGGTGAGCTCGCCCGCCGAGGCCATGCTCAGCTCGTAGCTCGCCTCGCCGTTATGGGCGCCGGCATATTCGACTGCGGTGATCATGAACGGCCCCTCGATGATGCCGAAATCCGGCACGATCACCTGAAAGCGCGGCACCTCGCCGTCGAAGAAGATCTGGCGCGCGCGCGCATCCGTGGCGGCGTCCTTGAAAACGCCCGAGCCCGAGATCGCGGCCGATTTCACACCGGCGCCACCAAGCAGCTCACGCCACCCGCCCTGACTCTCCAGCGAGGTCACGTCGACGCTCTCGGCGTTGAAGCTGATCCGCGTGGCGCGCAGGCCTGCGATGGTTTCGAAAGAGCCCGCATTGTCCATGTCGAGCTTGATGAGAAGGTCCTTGCCGTTCTGGGCAACCATGGCGAAAACTCCGTTTGAAATTAGTCTTTAGTCGTCCTGCACCCGGGCGCGGAACTTGAGGTCGATGCGCCGCATGTCGGCGTCCTGCACCCGGCGCGCCCGGGCGCGGTGAAAGTTGAGATAGACGAGCGTGCCCCGGGCCAGCGGCAGGTTGGCATCCACCAGCGCGTCCGACACCGCCGTCGCCGCGGCCTTGGCCTGGTTGAACCCCGCCGCATCGGTCACCACGCTCACGGTGATCTCGTGCACGGCGCCGTGGCCGGTCGTGTCGGAGGCCTCGCGGACGTCCTCGGGCCCGAGGCTGACATAGGTGCCCGTGACCAGCCCCGGCGGCACCGCGTCATAGATCGCCCCCGCCACAAGGGCGTTGAGCGCCGGATCGGCCACGAGGTGCTGGTAGATGGCCTCCTGCAGGGCCGATGCCACACCGTAGGTCATTGGCTCACCTCCTCTTGGGCGAAACAGGTCAGGTAGCGCGCCCCGGCGTCGGCCTCGGTCACCGCGAGGATGCGGAAGATCCGCGCGCCGCTGCGAAACCGCTGCTCCGGCGTCGGCCGCGAGGGCGCACCCTCCGGCGCGGCCCGCAGCGTGATCCGGAACGGGATCGTTGCCACCGTCATGAACTCCAGCGCCTTCTCGCGCCCGGTGCCGGGCCGGACCTCGGCCCAGACCTCGCCCCGCGCGACCCAGCTGGTGGTGAACCCCCCGGCGCCATCCGGCAGCCGCTCCGGCGCTTCGAGCACAAGCTTGCGATTGAGGACCGGCGCTTTCACGACGCACCTCCGCCGAAAAGCCGCACGGGCCGATAGCGTGCGACAAGCACATCCACGGCCGCCGGCCATGTGCCCGCCCCCGCCCCGGTGCCGCGGTCCTCGTAGAACCGCGCCCCCAGCAGGAAGGTCGCCTGGCGCAGATCGGCCGGCACGTCACTCCAGGCGGGGCCAAAGCCCGCGTCAAACGCGATCACCGCGCTGCCGCCCACCGGGATCACCGGCAGGGTGAAACCGGTGGCCACGAGGCGTGGCCGGTGCAGGTCTTCCTCGAGCACATACCTGCCCGGGTCCACCAGCTCCTCCCCGCCGAGGCGATCGACGATCTTCAGCGCGGTGATCGCGCTCACCGGCGCCACCGGCAATGCCTGCGCCGCGAGATCGCGCCAGGCGGTCAGCGTCCAGGCGAAACTGCGCGATATCAGCGCCTTGCCACTGCGCGATTCGATCGCGGAGATCGCCGCGCGCAGGTAGCTCTCCAGCACCTCGTCCTGCACCCCGTCATCGGCAAACCCGGTGCCCAGCCGCAGGTGGTCCTTGAATTCCGCGACCGGCAGGGCCGTGCCGGGCACTGTGGTCTGCTCGACTAACATCATGGAACTTCTCCGAAATTCGGGCCCCTCGCATCACGTGGATCGTGGGCGCGCGCCGCCACGTCGCTCGGACGGAGGGGAGCAGCTAGACAACGCGGACCGAAGGCACGCGCCCACCGCCCGTGCCCGCCCGGAGGCGGACACGGAACGCGTCAATCGATCAGGAGACCGAGAACTTCAGAAGCTTGATCGCCGCGAAGTCGCTCACGTCACCGCCCACGCGCTTGGTGGCGTAGAACAGCACGTGGGGCTTGGCCGAGAACGGATCGCGCAGGATGCGGGTATCGGGGCGCTCGGCCACGGTGTAGCCCGCCGCGAAGTTGCCGAAGGCAACCGGGGTGGTGTCGATACCGATGTCGGGCATGTCCTCGGCGATCAGAACCGGGTAGCCCATGAGCCGCGCCGGTTCGCCCGCCGCGAGGCCATCGGCCCAGAGGAAACGGCCATCGGCATCCTTCATCTTGCGCACGGCACCGGCCGTCTTCGAGTTCATCACGAAGCTGGCGCCGGCGCGATATTCGGCGTCCAGCGCATAGACGAGGTCAATCAGCGCGTCGGCCGGCTCGACCGGATTGAAATCGCCGCTCGTCCCGGTGGCAACATAACCCAGCGACCCCCAGGCCCAGTTGGCGTCATCGACGTTGGGATGGGTGAGGAAGCCGGTCGGCTTGTCGATGCCGTCGCCGTTGATGAAGGCCTCGGCCTCGGCGCGGGCGAACTTGTCGGCGATCCGGCCGGCAAGCCAGGCCTCGATGTCGAAAGCGGCATCGTCGAGCAGGCGCTGGCTGGCCTTCGGCAGCGCCGAAAGCTCGTGCAGGGGGATGGTGATGCGCTCGATCGTCGGCGTCGCGGTTTCGCTCGTCGCGGCAGCCTCGGTGGCCCAGCCCGAGCCAAGATCGCCGTGGTCGATGAGCACGTCGTAGGAGGTCGCCTCGACGTTCACGACATTTGCGATCGCGCGGACCGAAGCGGTCGAGGCGAGCACGCTCGAGATCGCGTCGGCGGTCTGCGGATCGACGAGGTAGCCGCCATCCGAGGCAACGGCGGTGTTAAGCGCCTTGCCCTCCAGCGTCAGGCCGCGCAGCCCGTCGTCATCGCCGGTGCGCACGTAAGCCTCGAAGGCTTTCTGGTGCGGGGCATCGAGATCGCCCTGGGTGGCAAGCGCCGGGCGGGCAGTGGAAAGGGATTTGCGGTCCAGCATGGTCAGTCGCTCTTCCTGTTGTTGAAGTCTGGTTTCAATGTCGTCGTGAAAGGAATTGATATCGCTCACGAAACCGGCCAGGGCGGTCTTCACCTCCTCGGTCGGAGACAGGCCCGCAGATGCTTCTGCATGGCCCTGAGCTTTGGTCTCTGTCTGGCTCATGGAATGTCCTGTCTTGAGGGTTCAGATCGCTGGCTCAGTCGCGGGCCAGCATGCGGCGGGCGTCGTCGAAGACGCGCGCCAGGTCGCGCAGGTCGGCGTCATCCGGGCGCGTGCCCTTCGACCCCACCCGCGCACTGGGCAGCATCGGGAAAGTGACAAGCGACACCTCCCAAAGCTCCAGCTCGGTCAAGAGCCGGCGGCCCTTGTCGTCCTTGGTGGCTTTCACCGTGCGATAGCCGATCGACAGCCCGTCGATCGCGCCCGCGGCAATCAGCGCGGCCGCTTCGCGGCCCTTCTCGACATCGGCCAGAATCCGGCCCTTCACGAAGAGCCCGCGCGCGTCTTCGCGCACCTCGTCCCAAACCCCGATCGGCTGCGCCGGATCGTGCTGCCACAGCATCTTGACCTGCCCGCCCTTTGCCGCAAGCGCGGCGAGCGATCCGCCATAGGCCCCCTTGGCGACGATATCGCCGCCGCGGTCGACTTCGCCGAAATAGCTGGCATAGCCTTCGATCTTCACGCCGTCGGCGACCGTTTCGGTCGCACCCAGAGCCACGAACTTGTGTTCAAGTCCAATGCCGTTTGAAAAATCGTTCATTACCGTTCCTTGTCTTCAGCGCCACTCATCGCCCCCTCGCGGGCGCTCTTCGCGGCATGTGGCGAGGACGGACCAAGGGTCCGGACGAGCCCGCCCGTCTAGTCGTCGTCACTCAGCTTCGGCAGCCCGAGCAGTGCCCGTTTCTCCGCCGGGGTAAGAAAGTCGGCCTCCACCACCCGTTTCCACTGCTGGTCGCGCTCCGCCGCCAGCGCCGGCACCTGGTCGAGGTCGGGCCTCAGATCCACCGGCTCACCGGTGTAGCCCGCGAGCCAATGCGCCACGGCCGAGGTGACCTTGCCAACCAGCGGCAGCACCGTGAGCCGGTAGAACGCCCGATTGGCCTCCTGGTAGTTGGCGTAGGTCGCATCGCCCGGGATCCCGAGCAGCATCGGCGGCACGCCGAAGGCCGTGGCGATCTCGCGCGCCGCCGCCTCCTTGGTCTTCTGAAACTCCATGTCGGAGGGGCTGAACCCCATCGGCTTCCAGTCGAGCCCGCCCTCCAGCAGCATCGGCCGCCCGGCGTTGCGCGCGCCAACGTGGTAGGCCTCCATCTCGTTCAACAGCCGGTCGTATTGATCGGCGCTGAGCGTGCCCTCGCCATCGGCCCCGCGGTAAACAATCGCCCCCGAGGGCCGCGCCGCGTTGTCGAGCAGCGCTTTCGACCAGGCCGAGGCGGCGTTGTGCACATCGACAGCGCTGGCCGCCGCCTGCAATGCCGACAGGCCATAGTGATCGTCCTGCGGGTGGAAACTCTTGATGTGGCAGATCGGCGAGACGCCGCTGCCCAGCTGAAACCGGTGCTTCTTCGCGCCCACGGTGTAATCATAGGCTACCGGCCACCCATCGGCCCCGGGCACGAGGCTCATCCGGTCCGAGCGCAGCACGTGCAGCTCGACCGGCAGACCGGTCTCGCCGGCGACGGCTTCGACATAGCCGTTGCCCGAGAGCAGGATCTGGCCATAGAGCGCCTCGAACAGTTCGGCGCGCCCCTGCAACGGGTTCGGCCGCCCGATCAGGCCAAGCACCGGATGCGCCTCGTAGCGCCGCTCGGCATCCTGAAGCACCAGCGGCAGCGCCGCGGCGGCCTCGGCGATCAGCTTGACGGCGCGAAAGCCCACCGGGTTTCCGGTGAACCCGGCCCGGATCAGGCTGACGCTGTCGCGCGGGCTCCAGGCCACACGGCCCGACCCATGGTAGGCGATCACCGGCCCGGTGGCCGAGGCCTTCGCCTCCGGCACCTGCGCCTCTGCCCGCTTCAGAAAGTCGAAAACCGCCATGCCGCCTCGCTCCTCATGTTGCGCGGGTTGCCGTCTGGCAAACCCGGTCCGCCCGCCCGAAAACCTTCGGACGCCGCTGTCTCTCTCGCTGTCTCGATCCGCGCCGCTGGCGGCAGGCCCGCCGGTTCGTCGCGATGGGGGCACTCTCTCAGGCAGGGTTAAAAAAGCCTTTAACCCAGCGTGCGCACCCGCGGCCGGCCGACATGCCGCGCCGGCGCAATCAGGAGTTCATGCACCGCCCAGACCAAGGCATCCACCCTGTCGGGGCTGCCCGGCCCTTCGTAGCCCCGCGCCGTCATCCGGCACATCTGCTCCTCGAGATCGGCCAGCCCGCGCAGGTGCGACACCCGCCCCTGCTCGTAGAGCGCCGCCACCGGCTCGGCCCGGGCGACCTTGCCGCGGCTCGCCCGAACCGCGCGCAACGGCACCAGCGGATCGATCTGCCGGATCACCTCGGCCACCAGATCGCCGCCCTGGTTGACCTCGGCCACCAGCCGGTCGGCCCCGTGGCGGGCCATCGCCTCCAGCGCCGCCTCTGCCCAGACGGTGGGTTTCGCCGCCGAGACCGACGCGTCTTCGAGCACCACCGCCCGCCAGTCCGACGGCGGCCCCTGCGTCACCGCCCCGACGACCACGATCCCGCATTCGTCGCTGCCGGCATGGCCCGTCACCGGCGGGTCGACGGCCACCACGATCCGGCTGAACTCCGGCGCGGTCTCCAGCCGACCGGCCTCCAGCGCCGCCGATGTCCACAGCGCGCCGTCGCTGTCTTCGATCAGAACGCCGTCGAGCTCCTGCCGCCCAAGCCGCGTGCCCGCATACCGGGTCCGCACCTCGTCAAGAAAACTTCTGGCCAGATAGGCCCGGTTCGCCTCGGTCGGCGCGTGGGTCGTCACCGTGGACGGATTGGCGAGGATCGCCTTGAGCACCTTGACGTTGCGCGGGGTCGTGGTGATCACCTGCTGCGGATGCTCGCCCAGCCGGAGCGCAAACTGCAACATGTCCCAGGCCGCCTCCGCCTTCTTCCATTTCGCCAGTTCATCGACCCAGGCGGCATCGAACTGCGGGCCGCGCAGGCTCTCGGGCTCATGCGCCGAAAACGCCTGCGCGACGGCGCCATTGGGCCAGACCAACCGCTTGCGTGTCGCCTCCCAGACCGGGCGGCGGTCCGGCGGCGAACAGGCCAGAATCCCGCTGTCGCCAAACACCATCACCTCGCGCACCTGGTCCATCGTCTCGCCAACCAGCGCCACCCGGCGCGCGCGGCCCGGTTCGCCGGGATGCCCGCCCTCCACCTGCGCGCGCACCCATTCGGCGCCGGCGCGGGTTTTCCCCGCGCCGCGCCCCCCCAAAATCACCCAGGACCGCCAGTCGCCCCCGGGTGCCAACTGGTGCGGCAGCGCCCAGAACTCGAACAGCCAGGGCAACGCCATCAACGCGTTGTCAGGCAGGCTCTCCAGGAACGCCGTTTGCGTCTCCTGCCCCGCGCAAGCAAGCCAGTCGGCGCCCGATTTCAGCCCGGGCACCGTCGAGGTCGAGGCCGTTGCCATGGTGCCGGCTTCCGTCTTTTTCAGTGAATTTTCCAATGCGATGCCTTTCTTCAAAAACGGTGCCAATCGCCTTGCGCACGTCCGCAGACGCCGCCTTTGCCTTGGCCTCCGCGCCGTCGACCCTGGCCTCGAGTTCCGTGATCGCCGCGTCGAGTTCTTTCAACACGCGCGCGAGCTGGCGCTCGGCCAGGTGCAGCAGGTTGTCGTCGTTTTTCTCTGTCCTGTTGGGGCGGTTTTCGCTCATTCTTGATGTCGCCTGTTGTTGTGATTGCCCCGCGCGAGTGACAAAAAAACGGCCTCGGACATCCGTCCGGGCCGCGTGTTCATGTCATCCAGCTTGATGATGTTTCTACCATGACGCGCGCGCTAAGTCAAATTAACACGCCCTGATTGCGTTCCCGCCCGTTACGCTTCGTCAACAAATCCCCCTGCCCACATTGGCCCGAACCAGGCCGCGAAATTGGTGCGTCCCGCCCCGGTGCGGGGTTTGCACATGCAGGCCAAGATCGGACGGAACCCGCCCACGCGCTTGAAAACGCCGCCCTTTCCCTTTTCTTGTCGGGATTCCTGCGATAGGGTCCAAGCCGCACCCGGGGCGGTCCCGGTGGGCAGGGGACGTGTACGGTTCGCTCATCCATGAAACCAAACTTCGCGCTTGATCTCAGCCATGAGGGCATCAACCTCCTGCACCGCGCCAAGGGGGGGTGGTCGCTCGTCGGCAGCGTGGCGTTGGACGACCCCGACATGGCCGCGCGGCTCGAAGATCTCCGGCGCAAGGCCGCGATGCTCGAAAGCGGCGGGTTTACCACCAAGCTGATCATCCCCAATTCGCAGATCCTCTATGCCACCGTCGATGCCCCGGGGCCCGATGACATTGCCCGCGAAGTCCAGATCCGCAACGCCCTCGACGGGATGACGCCCTACGCGGTCGGAGATCTGGTGTTTGACTGGCGCGCCGAAGGCGACAAGGCCCGCGTCGCCGTGCTCGCACGCGAAACGATGGACGAGGCGGAGGCATTTGCGTCCGAATACAAGTTCAACCCGGTCAGCTTCGTCGCCCGCCCCGAGCGTGGCGATTTCTCCGGCGAGCCGTTCTTCGGCAAGACCCGCGCGGCAACCCGTCTTCTCGAGCCCGGGGCCCGGGTCGTGCCCGATGCCAGCCCGGTGCCGCGCAATCCGCGTGCCGTGGAATTGCCGCCCGACGCCCGGGTCGACACCGGCAGCCGCGCCGAGGCCGAGGTCCGCGCGCCGGTTGTCGAGGCGGACAGCGCCCCGGCCAGTGCCGAGGCCCCGGCCGAAACACCGACGCCGCCGCGCGAAGACACCCAGCCGCCAAAATCGAAGCCGAAGCCGAAACGCCGGGCCAAGCCCGATGCCGACATCCGCGTGTCGGCGCCGGCGCTGGCCCCGTTCCCGCCGACGCCCGATGAGGCCGACGAGGCGGCGACCCCGGTGCCTCAGCCCCTGCCGCCGGGGGCCGCCGACACCGCGCCCGACGCGCCCGAGGCCAAATCTTCCGAGCCCGCCACCGCGCCATTGCGCCCGTCGCCGGCCGCCGACGAACGCCTGGCCAAGGATCGCGCCGGGCCGGCCAGTCCCGAGACCCCGCCCGCCGCTTTCCAGACCACCCGCGCGACGACACCACTGGTTGCCGACGACGCCCCCTCCACCGACCGGCTGCGTAACATGGCGGCGCGGATCGCGGTGCCGCTTGAGCCCGAGGCCGGGCCGGCCTTCGGCGAAGGTGGCGCTGGCGCAACACCGCCGCTGGCCCCGGAAGGGCGCGCCAAACCGGCGCCGCGCACCGGGCCGAAGCTCGAAACACCCGCCGCGGCCGACCGAAGTCTCGGCGACCGGCGCCGCTCCGACATGGCCGACGCCCTTGCGCGCCCGCTTCCCTCGCCCGACAAGCCCTTTGAACGGGGAAGCCCGGTCTCGGGATTCTTCGGCGGCCTCCTCGGCGCCGCGCGCGGGGTGTCGAAACGGGCGGGCACCGGCCTGAAAGCCGCGGCCCGGTCCGACCGGGATGCGCCCGAGACCGCGAAACCGCAGGCGCAAGCAGGCACCGGCAACAAAGCCGCGCTGGCCGCCACGCCGGATGTCTCCCCCGCTCAAGCGCCGGAGACAGCAGCGCCCGAGACACCCCGCCGCGGCGGGCTGGCGGCGCTCAAACGGCGCGAAAAGCCCGCGCCGCCAGCTGAGCCGGCGCCCGCCGCCAAGCCCGAAGCCGAGGCTTTCACCGTGTTCGGCGCACGGCAATCGAAAGACACCGGCGGCAAACCCAAATACCTTGGCCTCATTCTCACCCTGCTTCTGCTTCTGGCGATGGCGATCGTCGCGATCTGGTCCAATCTTGTCGTCGGCACGGACGAGCCGACCCTGTTCAACCCCGCCCCGAGCGAAGACATCGCCAGCAACCCGATCCCGGACGAAACGCCGGCGCCGGCGCCCGACACCGAGCCGCAACCGCAACCGCAAACACCGCCCCCCGCCGCCCCGGTCGAGCCGCCCGCCACCAGTGCCGAAGTGCTCTCGCCGGAAGCCGCCGAGGCGCGCTATGCCGCCACCGGGATCTGGCAGCGTGCGCCGGAGCCGGTGCCCGATCCGGGCAGCAACCGGCTCGAAAGCATCGATGTCGCCGCCCTGACCCCGGTCGCACCCGACCGCGCTCCGGCGCCGAGACCGCAAGACCTGCCCGGCCAGCTGCGCGATTCGCTGCTCGCCAGCCCGGTGCCGCCACCGCCGCCCGGCACCAGCTTCGACCTCGACGAAAACGGCCTCGTCCGCCCAACCCCCGAGGGCGCCCTCAGCCCGACCGGCATCCTGGTGTTTGCCGGGCGCCCCCCGGTGGTGCCCCCGCCGCGCCCGGGAAACCTGCCTGCCGAAGCGCCGCCGTTTGCCTTGCCCGGCATCCCCAACACCCGGCCTCTGCCGCGCCCGGCTGACCTCGTGACAACGCCGACACCGGCCCCGGTTCCCGCACCCGCACCGGCACCCGCGCCAACGCCGGAACCGGCCCCGGCCGATGCCCCCGCGACCGACGACAATGCGGCGCTCACATCCGATGACGAGGCCGCCGGCAATGTTGCCGTCGCCGCCGCACCGCGTCCGGCGCCGCGACCGGGCGACATCGTGGTCTCGACCTCCTCGCCCAATGCCGCGATCGACGCCGCCGTCGAGGATGCGCTCGATGCCGCGCTTGTCGACGTGACCGAGCTCGCGGTGGCGACATCACGCCTGCCCAACGAACGCCCTTCCAACTTCGCCAAGATCGTCGATGCGGCGCGATCCGCCGCCTCTGACGGCTCCACGGTCATCGCCGCCGCGGCCCCCGCCGCGCCCTCGATCCCCACCAACGCCAACGTGGCGACCCGGGCCACGATGCGCGACGCCTTGAACCTGCGCGAGGTCAACCTCATCGGCATCTACGGCACGTCCACCGCGCGCCGGGCGCTGGTCCGCCTCAAGAACGGGCGTTACGTGAAGGTCAAGGTGGGCGACCGCCTCGAAGGCGGCACGGTGACCTCGATCACCGCCAGCGAACTCACCTACCAGCGCGGCAGCCGCGTCCACAAGCTCGCCGTCCTGCCGCTCGGGTGATCCCGACACCGCCGGTCGCCGGGCCAGATTCTGGCGCTCCGGGCCGGCCCGCGCCACCGCACAGCCCCACGTTTCAGGCACATCGCGCCGCTGACGCCGGCGCGCGTTAACCCGCAGAAAAGACCTTCGCGATACGAATGATCCCGACGTGTTGTCTGCCCCCGACGCGGAGCTGTGCCGTGAGCTTTATCGAAAAACGCAATGAAACCCGCCCCGCCAGCGGCGAGGCGCAATTCGGCCTCGACGAGGTGTTCTTCTCGCGCACCGACGCCCGCGGCATCATCGAGACGGGCAATTACATCTTCCGCCGCGTCGCGCATTTCGGCTGGGAAGAGCTTCTTGGCGCGCCGCACCGGATCATCCGCCACCCCGACATGCCGCGCGGCGTGTTCTGGCTCATGTGGCACCGCCTCAAGCAGGGCCATCCCGTCGCCGCCTACGTCAAGAACCGGGCGAAAGACGGGCTGCACTACTGGGTGATCGCGGTAATTGTCCCGCGCCGGGACGGCTACCTTTCGGCCCGGATCAAGCCCACCAGCCCGTTGCGCGACCGGATCGAGGCCGAATATGCCAGCCTGCGCGCCGCCGAGGAGGCCGAAGGGCTGAGCCCCGAAGACAGCGCCGCGCGGCTGCTCGCCCGGCTCGAGGCCCTCGGGTTTGCCGACTACGATCTGTTCGCGGCCCATGCGCTGAGCGAGGAACTGCTGGCGCGCGACGCCGGGCTCTCCCAACCGCCCGACGCGCGGATCATCGCCCTGCGCGCCATGCTGGAAGCCGCAGAGCGCCTGCGGCAGGAAACCGAGGGTCTGGTCGGCGAATTCCATGCCAGCCGCACGATCCCCCACAACATGCAGGTCATCGCCTCCCGGCTGGAGCCGACCGGTGGCCCGGTGTCGACCCTGTCGAAGAACTACAGCGATATCTCGCGGGAGATGTCGGGCTGGTTTGCCGAGAACGTTGTCGGAACCGGCAGCACCTTTTCCACCCTCCGCGGCACCGTCAATGCCTCGATGCTGTTCGAGGGCATCGCCCGCATCCTGGGCGAGTGCAATGCGCAGATCAACGCCGAGCGGCGAAACCTGGGGCCGATCGACCTCGACGGCGAACGCGCCATCCTGGGGCGGCAGGTGCAGGCCTATGTCGAAAAGTCGGCCGAGGGGCTCGCCCGGGTCCGGCGCGAGGCGGGGCGGATACGGCGGGCCTGCGAGACGATGAACCGCCACGTCCTCGGGCTGTCGTCGACCCGGGTATTGTGCAAGATCGAGAGCGGCCGGCAGCCGGCCACCGGCGACGCCCTGTCAGAAATCATCCGCCAGCTCGGCGAGGTGCAAACCCGGATTACCGCGCGGCTGGAGCGAATCGCGGCGCAGAGCGACGTGATCCTCCAACGCACGGGGTGACAGCGCGGCGCCCCGGGCCCGGCTTCAGCCGCCCGAGACGCCCGCCTCGGCAAAGGTGGCCATGCCCGAGTGGCAGGCCACCGCCCCGCGCAGGATGCCAAGCGCCAAGGCAGCGCCCGAGCCCTCGCCCAGCCGCATGTCGAGCGTGAGCAAGGGCGCCTTGTCCAATGCCTCAAGCAGGCGGCGATGCCCGGCCTCGGCCGAAACATGCCCGGCCACGGCATGGTCGAGCGCCCCGGGAACGGCCCGCGCCAACGCCGCGGCGGCGGCCGTGCAGATGAACCCGTCCAGAATCACCGGCTGACGCGCAACCCGCGCCCGTGCGATCGCCCCGGCCATTGCCGCCAGCTCGCGCCCGCCCAGGCAGCGCAGCGCCTGCAACGGGTCATCGCGCGCCGCCGGGTTCGCCGCCAGCCCCGCCCCCACGACCTCGGCCTTCAGGGCCAGCCCGGCTTCATCCACGCCGGTGCCGCGCCCGACCCAGTCCGCCGGGGTGTCTCCGAACAGCGCATGCGCCACGGCGGCCGCGGCGGTGGTGTTGCCGATCCCCATCTCGCCGGTCACAATCACGTCGGCCTGCGGATCGACTGCCGCCCATCCCGCCGCCAGCGCCGCCACCACCTCGTCTTCGCTCATCGCGGGACCTTGGGTGAAATCCGCCGTCGGCCGGTCCAGCTCGAGGGCCACCACGTCCATCCGGGCGCCGAAGGCCGCCGCCAGCTGGTTGATCGCCGCGCCCCCGGCCTCGAAATTCGCCACCATCTGCGCCGTGACCTCCGCCGGGAAGGCCGATACGCCACGCGCCGTCACCCCGTGGTTGCCCGCGAACACGATCACTTGCGGCGCCGCGAGGCTCGGGCGCGCCGACCCCCGCCAGCCGGCATACCAGATCGCCAAGTCCTCCAGCCGCCCCAAGGCACCGGGGGGCTTGGTCAGCTGGCCGTTGCGGGCCACGGCCCCGGCGCGCGCCGCCGCATCCGCCGGCGGCGCCCCGGCCAGAACCGCACGGAACTCGTCTAGGGTGGAAAACGGGGCGTCGG
>JANTFS010000017.1 GCA_024763335.1 Paracoccaceae bacterium
CGCGGCCTCGCTACTGGATCACCACACCAACCTATGTTGCCGGCATCCTCAGGCGGGTTCTCAGCACCCGCATGGCCGACCGCATTCTCGCGCGCTCTTAGCCGCTGCCCCTCGCCTTTTGCTGCGGAACCGGTTATCGAAGCCGATACGACAACCCCGGAGCTGCCATGTTCGATGATCCGTTGTTCCTCCTCGTCGTGGTGGCCGTGGCCATCGTGGCGATCATCTTGCTGACCGGCATCGGCGGTTTCGCCAAGGGTGGTGAGTTCAACAAGAAACACGCCAACCGGATCATGCGCTACCGGATCTATGCTCAGGCGGTGGCGATCGCGCTCATCCTTCTGTATGTCTGGTTGCGCCGCGGAGGCTGACGATGGTTGTTCTCAACAAGATCTACACCCGCACCGGCGACGCGGGCGAAACCGCGCTTTCCGATGGCTCGCGCGTGGCCAAGCACGCGCTGCGGGTGGCGGCTTACGGCACCGTGGACGAAACCAACGCCACGGTGGGCCTCGCCCGGCTCCATGCCGAGGGCGAGATCGACGCGCGTCTTGCGCTGATCCAGAATGATCTCTTCGATCTCGGCGCCGATCTGTCGCGCCCCGACATGGACCGCGACGACGAGGCCGAATACCCGCCGCTGCGCATGGTGCAGGCGCAGGTCGACCGGCTGGAAGCCGAAATCGACGAGATGAACGCGGGCCTCTCGCCGCTGAAGAGCTTCATCCTGCCCGGCGGCTCGGCGCTTTCGGCGCAGCTGCACCTCGTGCGCACCGTATCGCGCCGCGCCGAGCGGCTCGCGGTGGAGCTGGCGGCCACCGAGCCGGTCAACCCCGCGGCGATCAAGTATCTCAACCGGCTGTCGGACTGGTGCTTCGTCGCCGCCCGCATGGCCAACGCGGGCGGTGCCGATGACGTGCTCTGGGTGCCGGGCGCGAACCGGTGAGGCGCGGCGCTTCGATCCTCCCGCCCGGACTGCTACCGCTAACGCCGCGCCTGCGCCGAAAGAACGCGGCGTCGCGGCGCAATTTTGTGTCGCTTTGGCATTGTTCCGAGACCGAATGAGCCGGTAAACAGCATCCCAGACTCACCACCCGCCGGGGCCTGCCGGGCGGGTCAACCCAAGGGAGAGACGCAGCCATGAAGGTGCTTGTGCCTGTGAAGCGCGTGATCGACTACAACGTGAAGGTCCGCGTGAAGGCGGATGGTTCCGGGGTCGATCTTGCCAATGTGAAAATGTCGATGAACCCGTTTGACGAGATCGCCGTCGAAGAGGCCATTCGGCTGCGCGAAGCCGGCAAGGCCGAGGAAATCGTGCTGGTCTCGATCGGGGTGAAGCAGGCGCAGGAGACGATCCGCACCGGCCTCGCCATGGGTGCCGACCGGGGCATCCTCGTCGTGGCCGCCGATGATGTCGGCACCGACATCGAGCCGCTGGCTGTGGCAAAGATCCTCAAGGGGATCGTTGACGAGGAGCAGCCCGGTCTCGTGATCATGGGCAAGCAGGCGATCGACAACGACATGAACGCCACCGGGCAGATGCTGGCGGCCCTGATGGGTTGGCCGCAGGCCACTTTCGTCTCCGAGCTCGAGGTGGACGGCGACGCCGCCACCGTGACCCGCGAGGTCGATGGCGGGCTCCAGACGATCAAGGTCAACCTCCCCGCCGTGATCACCGCCGATCTGCGCCTCAACGAACCGCGCTACGCAAGCCTACCCAACATCATGAAGGCGAAGAAGAAGCCGATCGACGAAAAGACCGCCGACGACTACGGCGTCGACGTGACGCCGCGCCTCGAAGTTCTCAAGACCGAAGAGCCGCCGCAGCGCCAAGCCGGCGAGATCGTCGGCTCGGTGGACGAACTGGTGACGAAACTCAAAGACGCGGGGGCAATCTGATGGCTGTTCTTCTTCTTGCCGAAGTGACGGGTGGCGAACTGGCCACCGATGCAACCGCAAAGGCGCTGACCGCCGCGAAACAGATGGGCGATGTGACCGTTCTGGTCGCGGGCCCGGCCGCTGCCGCCGATGCCGCCGCAAAGCTCGACGGCGTGGCCAAGGTGCTCAGCGCCGATGATGCGGCCTATGCCAACATGCTGGCCGAGCCGGTGGCCGATCTCGTGATCTCGCTCGCGGGCGACTACGGCCATATCGTCGCCCCCGCGACGGCCAACGCCAAGAACGTCCTGCCGCGCGTGGCCGCGCTGCTCGACGTGATGGTGATCTCCGATGTCTCCGGCGTCGTCGATGCCGAGACCTTCGAGCGCCCGATCTATGCCGGCAACGCCATCCAGACGGTGAAGTCTACGGATGCGACCAAGGTGGTGTCGGTCCGGACCTCGACCTTCGACGCGGCGGGCGATGGCGGCAGCGCCGCCGTCGAGAGCATCGCGGGCGCCGGCGACAAGGGCCTCAGCGTCTGGGTCGAAGACAAGGTTGCCACGAGCGACCGCCCGGAGCTGACCTCCGCCGGCATCGTCGTCTCCGGCGGCCGCGGCGTTGGCTCGGAAGAGGACTTCGCACTCATCGAGAAGCTCGCCGACAAGCTCGGCGCCGCGGTTGGCGCCTCGCGCGCCGCCGTCGACTCGGGCTTTGCCCCGAACGACTGGCAGGTAGGCCAGACCGGCAAGGTCGTCGCCCCCGAGCTCTACGTTGCCATCGGCATCTCGGGCGCGATCCAGCACCTCGCGGGGATGAAGGATTCCAAGATCATCGTCGCGATCAACAAGGACGAGGAAGCGCCAATCTTCCAGGTTGCCGATTATGGCCTCGTGGCCGACCTTTTCGAGGCCGTGCCCGAGCTCACCGAAAAGCTCTGACACCGCGCCAGTCCATCGAAAGGCCCGCCAGACCGGCGGGCCTTTTCGTATCGTGCGCGGCTACATCAAACGGGCAATGACCGGCACAAGAGCTTCGGCCGCTTTCTCGTGCGCAACAGTCCCGAGCATTTCCCGGGCCGCCGGCTCCTCGAGATCGCCATAGACCAACCCCGGCTGCCCGGCGGCAATCTCCTCGGGCGTAACCACCACCTCGACCAGATCCGACGCATAGGGCGCCACCACCTTCAGCATCTTCCGATCGACAAACAGCGGATCGGCCCCTTCCGTTGTGCAGGTGCCGCAATCGTCCGGGCTGCGATCCGACAGCCAGAGCAGCACCACCTCGGACTCGAGCCCGGCGATCAACATCCGCATCCGCGCCGTCCAGGCTTCCTGCAGTTCGTGCTCAACGATCGCGAACTTCTCGGCGCTCTCCGTCTTGAGCGCAGTCAGCAGATGGCGCGTGAAATTGAACTCGGTGAAATCGATATCCCGATAGATTGTTTTCAAGAGGCTCGAGGCCCGCAGGAACCGGTCGTTGCGGCGCGGATGCACGGCGTAGAATCGGTTCGACATGTTCTGTGCCCCGGTCAGCTGGATCACCGTCACCTTGGCCCGCGAGCAGGCCTCCCGGATCGTTGTGTCATGCGCGAACACGTCGAGGCCTGCATTGACGAACCCGAAATTGACCACCTTGTGTTGCAGGCGCTCTTCCGCGAGCACCGGGAAGGGTTCGGCGACAAACTTTCCGTAGGTCTCGCTGCCACCGATCACGGCCACGTATTTGCCTTCCAGCTTTCTTTTTGGTCCGCGAAAGAGAAGTTTCGACGTGCCATACCGGCACGGAAAATAGTTAAGGGCACCGGTGCCCAGCTCTTCATAGGCCATTCCACCCACTCCATGTATTCACCCAGGAAGGATAGTCGCACCAAACCCTTGCCAATTGCCTAATGCGCCTGTGTGGCCCGGGCGCCTTTCGCTTGCGCGCAGGCCGGCCGCGCGCCTATGGTCCGGCAAAACCTCATGGAGCGGGTCATGTCAGTCAGAACGGTCGGGGTCGTCGGTGCGGGGCAGATGGGCAACGGGATTGCCCATGTCATGGCGCTCGCGGGCTATGATGTGCTCCTCAATGACATCGACCAAGCTGCGCTCGATGGGGCGCTGACGACCATCACCCGCAACCTTGATCGCCAGGTCAGCCGCGAGAAGATCACGCCGGCCGACCGTGACGCCGCGCTCGCGCGCATTTCAACGACGCTGACCCTCGCCGAGCTTGGCGCAACGGATCTGGTGATCGAAGCCGCCACCGAGCGTGAATCGGTCAAGCAGGCGATTTTCGAAGACCTGATCCCGCACCTGAAGCCCAAGACGATCCTGACATCCAACACCTCATCGATTTCCATCACCCGGCTGGCCAGCCGAACCGACCGGCCGGAAAAATTCATGGGGTTCCACTTCATGAACCCGGTGCCGGTGATGCAGCTTGTCGAGTTGATCCGCGGCATCGCGACCGATCAGGCCACCTATGAATCCTGCCTCGAGGTGGTGAATCGCCTCGGCAAGACAGCAGCGCCGGCGGAAGACTTCCCCGCCTTCATCGTCAACCGCATCCTGATGCCGATGATCAACGAGGCGGTCTACACACTCTACGAGGGCGTCGGCTCGGTGAAATCCATCGACGAGTCGATGAAACTCGGCGCCAATCACCCGATGGGGCCGCTCGAACTTGCCGACTTCATCGGCCTCGATACCTGCCTTGCGATCATGAACGTGCTGCATGACGGACTGGCCGATACCAAGTATCGCCCCTGCCCGCTGCTGACGAAATATGTCGAGGCCGGCTGGCTTGGCCGCAAGACCGGGCGCGGCTTCTACGACTACCGCGGCGAAACGCCGGTTCCGACGCGCTGAACCCCGTCATCTTGGCCAACATCCTGCCGACGTCCGGGCCCCGCCGCACCACCGCCGCATGGCAGGCTCAGTCTTCGAGCGAAAGGGTGTGATCGCGCAGCCAGGCGATGAAGCCGCGCGGGTCGGATGTCAGCGGTTCGAGCTGTGCCGCGGTCAACGGCTCACCAATCACCGGTCCATGCTCCTGGTTGCAGACATGGACAACCTCGTGCAGCAGAAGCGATTGGCGCAGGGTTGGCGAAAGCCGGTTGGCGATGTAGTAGGCCCGCGAGTTCCGTCCGCGGAAGTGAATGGGCACGACCGTGGCGCCGGACCGCCGGATCATCTGCGCGGTGAAGACATTCCACTCATCTTCCTCAACGGGGCCGAAAGCCGTTTTCGAGCTCGCCACCACCCCTGACGGAAAGACGCAAATCAAGCCGCCCTGCTTGAGCTTGTCCAATGCCTTGGCCCGCATCTCGACGCTTTTCTTCTGGGCATCCTTGTCATGTGGGAAGGGCACGGGAATCAGGTAGGAGGCCGCCTCGTTGTCGAGCCCGGTCAGCACCTCGCGGGTCAGGATCTGGAAGTCATCGCGCACCCGCGCAATGAGTTCGGCCATCACCATCCCGTCCACCAGCCCATGCGGATGGTTGGCAACCACGATCACCGGCCCGGTTTTCGGTATCCGCGCATATTGCTCCTTCGGCGTGGTGATCTTGATCCCCATCACGTCGAGGGCCGCGCCCCAGAAGGCCAGGCCTTCGCCACCGCCCCGGCGTTCGAATTCGCGCACCATGCGATAGATCGGGATTTTTCCGGTGACCCATTCGACCGCGCGGATGAACGTGGTCTGCCACCTGTTGTCGAAGGTGCGGGCATAGGTCACGTCCCGCAGTTTGTAGGCTTGGGAAGCATCCGCGCCGCTTCGGAAAAAGGTTACCATTGGTCAGGTCTCTTCGCCGAACTTGTCTGCCACGAGCGCCTCGAGGGCATCCATGAGCTTTTCGGCTTCCGGGCCGGAGGTCTCCACCTCGATTTCGCTGCCATATGCCGCCGCAAGCATGAGCAATCCCATGATCGAATCCCCGTCGGCCTCCATCCCGTCCCGCGATACCCGCGCCCGGGCGTCATGCGCCTCGACAACCTCGACGAACTTCGCCGAGGCACGGGCATGCAGGCCCTTGTCATTGACGATCTTCAACCGTCGGGTCACCGTGTCGGCCATGGGGGTCTCCTAAGTCGGTTGTCCGTCAATGCAGTTGATGTATTTCCGTCCCGCCGCGAGCGCCGCGTGCGTCGCCTCTTCAAGGCTGGTATCGCGCATTTTCACGAGCTTGACGAGCATCGGCAGGTTGGCGCCATAGAGGATCTTGCGTTTGGGCTGCGCGCAGGCGGGCAAGGAGAGGTTCGAGGGTGACGAGCCGAACATATCGACCACCACGACAACGCCATCACCCGTGTCGACACTCTCTGCCGCCTGTATGATCTCTTCGGCTTTGCGCGCGCGATCATATTCCGCTGCAATGGCAATGGCGCGAACCTGATCGATCTTCCCGACCACGTGCTCGACCGCGGCGAGGTATTCCGCGGCGAGACCGCCATGCGCAACGATCACGATCCCGATCACGCAGTGCTACCCCCGATCTGATCGGCCTCCGCCACCGTGGCAGAGCGCTCGAGTTCCCGGTGTCTAGTTGACACCCGCCAGCCGGCGCCCGCAAGGGCCTTGGCCACGGTTTCGGCAACGGCAACGGACCGGTGGCGGCCGCCGGTGCAACCGAAGCCGACAGCCAGATGCGCCTTTCCTTCCGCCGCATAGGCTGGCAGCAGGAAGGTGATCAGGTCGGTGATGCGGGCAAGAAAACCCTCGTAGAGGGGATCGGCCGCCACGTGCGCCGCCACTTGCGTATCATGCCCGGTGAGCGGGCGGAGGTCCGGTTGCCAATGCGGGTTTTGCAAAAATCGCACGTCGAAGACGAGGTCCAACCCCCGTGGCACGCCGCGCTTGTAGGAGAAACTCTGCACCGAAACCGACAACACATCGCCCTTGTCGACCCCCAGCCAGCGCCCGATTTCGGCCTTGAGCTCGTGCACCGTGAGATCTGACGTGTCGATCAGCACATCCGCGCGCCTGCGCACGGGTGCCAACAGTTCAATCTCGCGCTGAATCCCCTGAAACGGGCTGTCGCCGTCCGCCAGTGGATGCCGCCGGCGGGTCTCGGAATAGCGCTGCGCCAGAATGGCGGGCCGGCAATCGAGGTAGAGAAGTTCGGCGTCAAGCCGGGGGTCTGCCACCAGCCCGTCGATCACCTCGGTCAGCGCGCCGAGGGTGAAATCGCGGGTGCGCACGTTGACCCCAAGGGCCAACGGATGCTCCAGCGGTCCGCCCGAGATCAGGCGCGGAATCAGGCTGAGCGGCAGGTTGTCGATCACCTCGTAGCCATAGTCTTCCAGCGCCCGGATCGCCGTGGTGCGACCCGCCCCCGAAGCGCCAGTCACCAGCACGACATGCTGCATGCCTGCCCGTGCTGTCTGATCGGCTGTTTCGTTGTCATCCATCGCGCCAGAATCCGCCCGTTGCCAGCGCGACTATGGACCCCGCAAAATGCGGGCCGTCAACCCTTCGGATGCGGGGAATCGGCTGCCCGAGAACCATTTCGGTTTCCGGCTCCGGCAGGCGCGTTGTTTCGACGGTCGACATGTCGACAATCAGACGCAGCGGCGCGCCCGGGCGGAACCGGGCCGCGATGAGACCAACGCCGCGCGCTTCGATCACACCGGCGAGCCGAGCCGGCGCCAGAGCCCAAGGCCAGTCGTCACGCAGGGCAAGCCGGGTCCGGTCGTCGGCCACCAGCTCGGCCCCCAGGGCCATCAACTGAAGTGCCAATGCTGATTTTCCGCTGCCGGAGGGGCCGGTCATCATCACCCCGGCGCCACCGATGGCAACGCTCGACGCATGCCGGATATCACGGGTTTGGGGCTGTTTCGTCCGGCTCACACCGGCAGACCCACGACGAAACGCGCGCCGAGGGGTTCGGAGGTGATGTCGGCATCGGTCGGCCGGATGTTCTCGGCCCAGATCACGCCGCCATGGGCTTCGACAATTTGTTTCGAAATGGCCAGACCGAGGCCCGAATTGTTGCCGAACTGCTTTTCGGGACGCTGGCTGTAGAACCGGTTGAAGATCTTGGTCAGCGCTTCTTCGGGAATGCCCGGGCCGGTGTCTTCAACCACCACCAGCACGCGGTTCTCACGCTGGCGTGCCCAGACGCGGATCGCGTCACCCTCCTCGCAGAACGAGGTGGCATTGGTGATCAGGTTGACGAAAACCTGCGCCAGACGGGCCTCGAGGCCATTGATCATGATGGTTTCGGCCGGCAGGTCGGTGATGAAATCCACGCCCTTCTGGTGCGCCTCCTTGCCGAGGTATTCCGCCAGATTGCGCAGCATCCCCAGCAGATCGAAGGTCTCTTCCTCCTCTTTGACAAGCTCACTGTCGAGGCGGGAGGCGTTGGAAATGTCGCTGACCAGCCGGTCAAGTCGGCGCACGTCATGCTCGATCACGTCGAGCAACTTGCTGCGCTGCTCCTCTTTCTTGACAAACCGCAACGACCCGATGGCCGACCGCAGGCTCGCCAGCGGGTTCTTGATCTCGTGCGCAACGTCGGCGGCAAATTGCTCGTTGGCGTCAATCCGATCATACAGTGCGGCGACCATGCCGCGCAGGGCTTTCGAGAGCCGTCCGATTTCGTCGGGGCGGGCCGAAAGGTCGGGGATGCGAATGCGACCCGGGTTCACCTTGCGCGAATTCTTGTCGCGTCCGAGTTCCGCCGCGGCGGCCAGATCGGCGAGCGGGTTGGAAATCGTCGAGGCCAGAACGAGGCTGAGGCCGATTGATACGAGGATCGCGATCACGAACATCTGGAGGATCTGCTCGCGTTCGGCGCTGACGAGCGAGCTGACGATGCCACCGGCACTGATCACCGCGACCGCCCCCTTCACCTCGCCCGCGACCATCACCGGCGTCGCCACGACGAAGGTGCTTTCGCCGGCATTGTCCCGGCTTGAGGCGATCCGCGTGCGCCCGGCGAGCGCATCTCCGATGAAAGCGCGCGCCTTCGGTTCCGCATCGTAGCCGGAAGCTTCCGGCTGCTCGGAAGACGCGAACAGGCCCGACAGCGCCTCCCAGGCGCGGCTCAACCCGTCGCTGATCACCGTCGACCCGAGTTCGCCATCCAGCCCGACAACCGGAAGGCTGGCGCCGGGCTCGGCCCCGACGGTCGAGCCGATGAGCGCGCCCTCACTGTTGAACACGAGGATGTCGCCGCCGTCACGCAGGGTGATCAGAGGCAGGATCTCGGCGGCACGCGCCGGCGTCAGCCCGTCCGCGCCCGCAGACGCGCCCAGCTGGCTGGCCTCGAACACATCGGCCACCAACTCCGCGGAGGACACGAGATTTCGCTCGCGCTGGAACAGAAGGCTGTCGCGAAACGGGTTGAGATAGAGCACCCCGGCCACCAGCACGACGAGGCCCAGGATGTTGAAAATGATGATTTTTCGCGCAAGCGGCGACCGGTTCATCATGATCCGGCTGCGGCGTTTGCGGCCCTCGCGCAGTTCGACATCGACCGTGGACTGGGGGGAAACCCAGTCTTCACCCAACACCACCTCGGTGTTGCCGGTCGTAGCCTTCGTGTCGCGCACCAATCTCACCTCTCAGCGCCGAACCGAGCCGGGCGGCCCCGGCGCTTATTCTTCGTTGTAGCGGTAGCCGATGCCGTAAAGCGTTTCAATCGCGGAGAATTCGTCATCAACCATCCGCATTTTCTTGCGCAAACGCTTGATGTGGCTGTCGATCGTCCGGTCGTCGACATAAACCTGTTCATCGTAGGCAACATCCATCAGCTGATCGCGGCTCTTGACGAACCCCGGGCGCTGCGCCAGCGCCTGAAGAAGCAGGAACTCGGTCACGGTGAGCGACACATCCTTGCCCTTCCACGTCACCGCGTGGCGGAGCGGATCCATCGTCAACTCACCGCGCTGCATCACCTTGTTTTCTTCGGTTTCAGGGATTGCAACGCCTTCGATCGCCTCCTGCCGGCGCAGAAGCGCCCGGATGCGTTCAACCAGCAGGCGCTGGCTGAAGGGCTTTTTCACGTAGTCGTCCGCGCCCATCCGCAGCCCCAGAACCTCGTCGATCTCGTCATCCTTCGAGGTCAGGAAAATCACCGGCATGTTGGTTTTCTGGCGCACGCGCTGGAGCAGGTCCATCCCGTCCATCCGCGGCATCTTGATATCGAACACGGCCATGTCCGGCAGGCGCTTGTTGAACGCATCGAGCGCGGATTGGCCATCATTGAAGGTTTCAACCTCAAAGCCTTCGGCTTCGAGTGTCATGGAGACTGACGTCAGGATGTTCCTGTCGTCATCGACCAATGCAATCCTCGACATGTGAGGTATCCTCTGCTGCTCGTTTTTTGCCTGTTTTCCGCTCATTGAATCCGGTTTCCGCCACGGAATCAATATGCAAAGGCGAATCAAAGGCGGGTGTGAGTCAAATACGCACCACAAATGGCAAAAAAATGGCTAAACGCTGCCCGTTCACGAGGCATGATTGCGCAAACACCGTAAATGTAGCGCTAACGCCCCATATCTCGCCTGTTCCCAATCAAAAACCGCATGTTATAGCGGCCTTCGCAGCATCCGCGGCAAGTCGGGCTGCAGTGCAGTGCGAGCTGGGCCCCTCGCGCGCGGTCTCAACCATCGGCCCCGGCCATAGCGGGAACAGGAGCTATAGATGATCAAAGGACGGGTGAATCCGGCGCAGCGCCTCGAAGATCAGGGCATCGAGGGGCTTGGCAACGTCTATTACAACCTGATCGAACCGCAATTGATGGAACATGCCATCGCGCGCGCAGAAGGGCACATCGGCAAGGGCGGCACGATGCTGGTCTCCACCGGCAGCCACACCGGGCGCTCGCCGCAAGACAAGTTCGTTGTCCGCACCGAAGAGGTGGAAGACACGATCTGGTGGGACAACAACAAGCCGATGGACCCGGCCGATTTCGACGTGCTTTACGCCGACATGCTCGCCCATATGCAAGGCAAGGACTTTTTTGTCGAAGACCTCTATGGCGGTGCCGATCCTGCCCACCGGCTCGACGTGCGCATGGTTACCGAGCTGGCATGGCACGGGCTTTTCATGCGCCACATGCTGCGCCGCCCCGAACGCGATGAGCTCGACACCTTCGTGCCCGAGTTCACCATCATCAACAGCCCGAGCTTCCGGGCCGACCCCAAGAAGCACGGTTGCCGGTCGGAAACCATCATCGCGCTGAATCTCACGAAGAAGATCATCCTGATCGGTGGCAGCGAATATGCCGGCGAAAACAAGAAATCGGTCTTCACGCTGCTGAACTACATTCTCCCCTCCAAGGGCGTGATGGCGATGCATTGCTCGGCCAACCACGCCCCCGGAAACCCGGTCGACACCGCGGTCTTTTTCGGCCTGTCCGGCACCGGGAAAACCACGCTCTCGGCCGATCCGAGCCGGGTGCTGATCGGCGACGACGAGCACGGATGGTCGGAGAAAGGCACGTTCAATTTCGAGGGCGGCTGCTACGCCAAGACGATCTCGCTTTCGCCTGTGGCCGAGCCCGAGATCTACGCCACCACCTCGATGTTCGGCACCGTGATCGAGAACATGGTCTGGGACGAAGACACGCTGGAGCTCGATTTTGAGGATGACAGCCTCACCCCCAACATGCGCTGCGCCTACCCGCTGCACTACATCTCGAACGCCTCGGAAACGGCATTGGGCGGGCACCCGAAAAACATCATCATGCTGACCTCGGACGCCTTTGGCGTGCTGCCCCCGATCGCGCGGCTGACCCCGGCGCAGGCGATGTATCACTTCCTTTCGGGTTTCACCGCCAAGGTGGCCGGAACCGAGCGCGGTGTTGTCCACCCCGAGCCGACCTTCTCGACCTGCTTCGGCGCCCCCTTCATGCCGCGCCGCCCCGAGGTCTATGGCCACCTCCTGCGCGAAAAGATCGCCAAGCATGGCGCCACCTGCTGGCTGGTCAATACCGGCTGGACGGGCGGGCCCTACGGCGAGGGCAACCGGATGCCGATCAAGGAAACCCGGACCCTGCTCACCGCCGCGCTTGACGGCTCTCTGCACGACGCGGAGTTCCGGACCGACGCGAATTTCGGCTTCGAGGTTCCCCTGCATGTGCATGATGTGCCTGACGTCCTGCTGGACCCGCGGCGCACCTGGAACCGCCACAGCGAATACGACGAACAGGCCGCGAAACTGGTGAAGATGTTTGCCGAGAACTTCGAGCAATACGTGCCCTACGTCGATGACGACGTGAAGGCGATCATGCTCTGAGCGCCAGGCCGGTTGCGGCCAACGGTCGCGCCCCAGCCTGAAGACGGAGATTTCGTTGCCATCGGGCAACGAATCCCGTTTCCGTGCCGGGACCAATCTGGTTCGCCTGCACAACCTGCCCGACAGTGGCGGCGCGCATCGGGGCTCTGCGCGCGAGGGCAACCGGTGCCACCATCGTTCGATGGGGGAACAGGGTAATGCACGCAAGATCCGACATTTGCCAAGCCACCAGCCGCATGGGGCGTCTGCTCATCGCGGCGCTCACCGTTGCCACAGCCCAGCCGGCCATTGCCGGCCATTGCGAAAACGGGCGTTTGGTCGATGTCTTCGGCAACGTGCTCGGGTTCGGCGCCTTCTGTCAGTCCTTCTCGGGCGGAGATACCGCGGCCAACAAGCAGCTCGACGACTGGCGCCGTTATGGGTTTGACAAGCAGCCCGGAGCAACCCGCCCCCGGACGGTGGAAGACCTTGCCGTCGCGGTCGATGCCAACTGGGCCCGCAACCTCGACCGCGACCTGCGCCGCCGTGAAGAACTTCTGCGCCGGCAGGCGGCGCTGGAAACACAGCTGGCCGAGTTGGAAGGAAAGATCGAGGGCCTTGAACGGGCCGAAGAGGCGTTCCGCCAACACGAAACCGCCGACTACCGGGCGGAAAAAGCCTGGCTCGAACGCCAGCTCGAACTGCTGGACGAAAGCCGGCCCGACCCCGACGCGCTAGCAGCCGCACTAGCGCAGTATGAACGCTATGATCTCGCCTCTGATTCCGAGCAGAACAACGCCTTGCGCGATGCCGCGCTCAAGACGCTTCAGGACTTGCGCACACAGACCGATACCTGGGAAAGGAACCACGCAGCTGTCACGGCGGAACTGGGAGCTTTGCAGGCGCCGGCCACGACGATGGCCGACCGGACATCACAAAAGCGGAATGACGCGCTGGATGAGCACGGCCGGGTAAGTCTCGCGCTGGATCGGGTGAAACAGGAACTTGCCGAACTCGAGGCAGACATCGCCCGACAAGGCTATCAGCTGCAATCGGGCGGTGGCACCGAGATCCGCTCCGACATGAATGCCCCGGCGAACTTGCCCGGGGCTGGGCCGCTCACGTTCTGGAGCACCGGCAATCTGAGCCGAAATGACGAGAGCGGGGCTGCGCGGATGCTCACCGCCACCACCGCCGGGCTGATGGCCGGGGTGAGCGGCGAGATCGACGCCAATACGGGTTGGAGCCTCGGGGTTGGCTACGCGCGCACCGCCACCGCCGAGACCAGCCCGTTGGGCAGTGGCACCATCCTGACGAATGCCTTGCAGGCCCGCGCCACCGGCTATCACGCCGCCGATCTGCTCACGTTCGACGCCTCAGTGCGTTTCGACTATTCCTGGAACCATCGCGACCAAGGCTGGTTCACCGACGACTACACCATGCATGTGCTCGGCCTTGGTGCCGGCGTGAATGGGGCGCTTGCGGTCGCGTCGGCGCTCACCTTCGACTGGCGCCTTGGTTATGCCGGCACCTGGACCTTCCGCCACGCCTCCACCGACTCTGTCGGCCGCACGTCCACCGCCTTCGGCACGGCCCTGCACCGCGCCTCGGCAAAGGGCCGGCTCACCTACGCCCTGCCCGACAGCATGAGCGGAATCTACGGCGAGGCAACGCTGAACGCGGTTCTGGCCGATACCTCCGTCGCCGGTCGTGCGGCGGCCCCGTTCTCGCTTGATCTTGCCGCCGGCGGACATGTCGACCTCGGCGGAATGGACCTCTCGTTCGGCGGCAGTCTTGATGAAATCGGGCGGGCCGGGGTCACGAGTTGGCATCTGGACGCCAGCCTGACCATTCCGTTCTGAAACCGGGCCCGAGACCCGGCGGGCGGGCACGAAGCGGCGTTCACCGGGTTACAATCATTCTCAAATTTCTGCGGTCGCAAAATATTGTTGCGCTGCAAGTGCAAAATACCTATCACGGACGGGACCAAATCGAAGGGGAGTTCCATGCCCAAGGACATCGCCATGACCCAGCCGCTGCTCGACGATCTTCTCGCCCTTGCCGCAGGGGCCGTGCCGCCGGTCGAAGAGGTGCTGGAAACCGCCAAGACGCGGATACGCGACGTGGTGACAGATGGCGAGCGCGTGTCTGCCGCCAAGCTCGAAGAGCATCAGGCCGCCGCCCACGCGCTCGCATGGCTGGCAACCTATACCGAAGCTCTGCGCCAGATGCGCAAATGGGCCGATGCACTGGATGCCGAAGGCAAGTTCGGGGAGATGGAGGCGCTGATCCTTCAGATCGCCTTCGGCGAATACCTCAGCCAGATCCACGGCGGGATCATGATGAGCCAGAACGAATTTGTCCGGCCCGGCGACATGTTCCTTGAGCCCGAAGACCTCGCCATCCTGGTCCAGCGCGAGGTGCAGATGCTGGTCAACGGCGGCAACACCCCCGCCGCACGCGCCCGCCTCGTCGCCCTCATGCGCGACAATGCTGGCCATGCAACCTTCGGCGCCACCGGGCTCGAAGACGAGCTTGAGATGATCCGCGAGCAATTTCGCCGCTATGCCGACGACAAGGTCGCGCCCCATGCGCATGAATGGCACCTCAAGGACGAGTTGATCCCGATGGAGATCATCGAGGAACTGGCCGAGATGGGGGTCTTTGGCCTGACGATCCCCGAGGAATTCGGTGGCTTCGGCATGTCGAAAGCCTCGATGGTGGTGGTCTCCGAAGAGCTGTCGCGCGGCTATATCGGCGTGGGCTCGCTCGGCACGCGCTCCGAGATTGCCGCCGAGTTGATCCTCGCGGGCGGCACCGAGGAGCAGAAAGAGCACTGGCTGCCCAAGATCTCCGCCGCCGAAGTGCTGCCCACCGCCGTGTTTACCGAGCCCAACACCGGCTCCGACCTTGGCGCGCTCCGCACCCGTGCCGCGCGCGATGGCGACGACTACGTGGTCACCGGCAACAAGACATGGATCACCCACGCCGCGCGCGCCAGCGTAATGACCCTGCTCGCGCGCACCGATCCCGAGACGACCGATCACCGCGGCCTGTCGATGTTCATCGCCGAAAAGGAGCCGATGAACGAGACCGAGGACTTCCCGTCGCCGGGGATGACCGGCAGCGAGATCGAGGTTCTGGGCTATCGCGGCATGAAGGAATATGAACTCGCCTTCGACGGCTTCCGCGTGCCCGCGGCCAACCTGCTTGGCGGGGTCGAGAACCAGGGCTTCAAGCAGTTGATGAAGACTTTTGAAGCCGCCCGCATCCAGACCGCCGCACGCGCCATCGGCGTGGCCCAGAACGCCCTCGAGGTGGGGCTGCAATACGCCGAGGAGCGCAAGCAATTCGGCAAGGCGCTCATCAATTTCCCACGCGTGGCCGACAAGCTCGCGATGATGGCCGTCGAGATCATGGTGGCGCGCCAGCTGACCTATTTCTCGGCATGGGAGAAAGACCACGACCGCCGCTGCGACCTCGAGGCCGGCATGGCCAAGCTGCTCGGCGCCCGCGTCGCCTGGGCCTGTGCCGACAACGCGCTGCAGATCCATGGCGGCAACGGCTTCGCGCTGGAATACCAGATCAGCCGAATCCTCTGCGACGCGCGCATCCTCAACATCTTCGAGGGGGCCGCCGAGATCCAAGCACAGGTGATCGCCCGCCGCCTTCTGGGCTGACCGCAGGGTTCGAGGTCAGGATCCGTTCCGCCCGGACCCGCAGCGCTACAGGCGCGAAATCCGCTGCGGATTTCGAACCGGTTTCCGATGCGGAAACCGAAGGCATTTTCCGCCACGGAAAATGCGCGGGCCCGTGGCATTCCGTCAGGGGCGTAACAGCCGGGTGCGCGCGCCTTGCCGGTGCCGGGCCGCCCGCGACGACGCGCCCGCAGCGCCCTCACAGTTTGGCGGATTTACCCCTGAATGCGCTTCGATACCCGGAAGAAACTGCCAAGCTGTCAGGGCGGGATCAATGGAGCCTGACCCTAGAGCCCGAAGCTGCCGAAGGGGAAGTAACGCAACAGATCGCCGGGGCGAACCTCCTCGACCTCTTCACGCAGCTCCACGAGTCCCTGGGCCCAAGCAAGGCTCGAAACCATGCCGGAGCTGTCGGCGCGAAACACCTCGACCTCCCTGTCAGCGTTCAGCCGTGCGCGCAAGAACTCGCGCCGCCCTGCCCGCCGCCGCTTGGCAAACCCTGCCGGCACGGGAAAGACAGGTGGCTCCAGCCACGCCCCCCCGGCCATAACCGAGAGCGAGGGCCGGGCAAACAGAAGCGCCGTGACAAAGGCCGAGACAGGGTTGCCCGGCAGGCCGAAGACCGGCAGACCCCGCCAGTCGCCCAGCACCAGCGGCTTGCCAGGCTTGAGCGCCACGCGCCATTGGGTAACGTGACCTTCGTCTGCAAGCAGGGCCGATACATGATCTTCTTCCCCGGCCGAAGCCCCGCCCGAGGTCAGGATCACATCAACTTTCGCCACCGCCCGGTCAAGCGCAGCGCGCAGGCCGTCGCGGTCATCGGGCACATGGCCGAGGTCGACCACCTCGTGCCCCCAGCGCGCCACGAGCCCGCGCAGCATCGGCCGGTTGGCATCATAGGTGCGGGCGGGATCGCGGGTCATGCCGGGTTCGGCCAGTTCGTCACCCGTCGACAGAATGCCGACGCGAAGCGGCTTGCGCAGCGTGACCGTCCCAACACCCAGCGCGGCGAGGGTTCCGATCTCGGCCGGGCCGATCGCCGTGCCCGCCGTGAGCGCCACCGCCCCCTCGGCCACGTCCTCGCCCTTCAGCCGCGTATTGGTCCCCGGGGCGATATCGGCGGCAAAGCGCAAGGTGCGGCCCTCCACGCGCACCCGTTCCTGCATCACCACCGTATCGGCGCCATCGGGCATCAGCGCGCCGGTGAGGATGCGCACCGCTTCCCCCGGCCCCACCACGCCGGCAAAAGGCGCCCCGGCCGCGGCGCGGCCTTCGAGCAGCGCCAGCGCCGCCTCGCCCTCGGCGGGCAGCGAGGCATGGGCAAAGGCATAGCCGTCCATCGCCGAATTGGTTGCCGGCGGATTGGCGCGGAAAGCCACGGCATCCTCGGCAAGGATGCGCCCCTGCGCCGCCTCCAGCGCCACGCGCTCGGCGGCCGTGACGGGCCGCAGGGCCGCGCGCAGCATCGCCTGCGCCTCGTCCACGCTCGCCATGCTTTGCGCCTGCGGGAAGGTCACACAATCGGGCGCGGGCTGCACCGCCGTCTGCGCAGCGACAAGGCCGACCTCGGCAAGGATGAAATCGGCAATCGCCACCGTGTCGTCGAGCTCGAACACCGGCACCGGCACCTCGCCCGGGTCCGTATCGGTTGCCACGGCGCGCACCGTTGGGTCGCCGGGCTGAAGGAGCGCATGCCCTGCCGCTTTGCGAAACACCTCGACCTTCGGGTGATCGTCGCGCTTGTAGCCCTCGACCAGCACCAGATCGGCGGGCTCCATCTTGGCGAGCAGGGCTTCGAGCGGCGGCTCGGGCTGCGCGCCCAGTTCATGCAACAAAGCCCATCGGGTATGCGAGGCCAGCAGCACCTCGCGCGCGCCCGCCGCGCGGTGGCGGTAGCTGTCCTTGCCCGGCCGGTCGAGATCGAAGGCGTGATGAGTGTGCTTCACCGTCGAGACGGTAAACCCCCGCCCGGTGATCTCGCGCACCAGCCGCTCCATCAGGCTGGTCTTGCCGGCATTCTTCAGCCCCACGACACCATAGATTCTCATGGCCTTCCCTCCTCGGCCCATGCGCGGGCCCTGCCCAGATCATCGGGGGTATTGACATTGAAAAAGGGGTCGAAGGGCTGGTCGTCGAAGATCACCCGCCGCGCGCCCATGCTCTCGGCCCAATCCCCGACCCGCCGCGTGCCTGCTGCGATCGCGCGCGCCAGATCCTCGCGAAGGGAAACATCCCAAAGGCCGAACGTGGGATGCAGCCCCGAAGGCGCTGCCGCGAGCGCGATCGGCGCGGTGCCGCCCTCCCCTTTGGTGAGCCGCGCCACGAGATCACGGGGGAAGAAGGGCGTATCGCCAGCCACGGTCAGCACCTTCGCCGCACCCTGCGCCGCCGCCCAGTCCATTGCCGCGAGGATGCCCGCAAGTGGCCCCGGATTGCCCGCGACGGGATCGGCGATCACCGGCAGACCGAAGGCGGCGAAGCGCGCCGGGTTGCCATTGGCGTTGAGCGCCAGCACCCCGAGCTGCGGCGCCAGCCGCGCGATCACCTGCGCCAGCATCGGCCGACCGGCGAGGTCGAGCAACGTCTTGTCGCCGCCGCCCATGCGCGTGGCCTGCCCCCCCGCGAGGATCACGCCCACGGGGCGCCGCCTGTCATTGCCAATTGCATCTTCCAAAGTTTCCCCCTACCCCGGCGCGGCCACACCCTAGGACCAACCGACATGCGCTCCAAGTCCCAATCCATGCTTCTGCAAGGCGCCCGCGACGGCGCGCCTTTCGTGCTGGTTGTCGTGCCCTTCGCGCTTCTGTTCGGCGTCGTGGCCACCGAGGCGGGGCTGAATGTGGCCGAGGTCATGGGCATGTCCGTTCTGGTCATCGCCGGGGCTTCGCAGTTTGCAGCGCTGCAACAGATGGTCGCCGATGCACCGATCGTGATGATCCTCGCCACGTCACTTGCGGTAAACCTGCGCATGGCGATGTATTCGGCCTCGCTCACCCCCTACCTCGGCGCGGCCCCGCTCTGGCAGCGGGCCCTTGCGGCCTACATGATGGTGGACCAGTCCTACATGCTCGGCGTGACCAAATTCGAAAGCGTGCCGGAACTCGGCGTGGCCGAACGGATGCGCTACTATTTCGGCACGCTGATCCTCATCGCCCCTTCATGGTATGTCGCCAGTCTCGTCGGCGCGCTGGTCGGAAAGACGATCCCGCCGGAATTCGCGCTGGATTTCGCCATGCCGATCACCTTTCTCGCCATGATCGCGCCCATGCTGCGCACGCTGGCGCATGTGGCGGCGGCGGCAACGTCGGTGATCGTCGCGCTGGCCCTTGCCGGCCTGCCCTACGGCACGGGCCTTCTGATTGCCGCCATCGGGGCGATGATCGTTGGGGCAAGCACGGAAGTCGTCCTCGAGAGGAGGCGGGCATGACCATGACAACCGGCGAAATCTGGGTCGTGATCTTCAGCCTTGCCGTGGGCACCTTCCTGATCCGGTTTTCCTTCCTCGGCCTCGTGGGCGACCGGCCCCTGCCGCCGCTGCTCCTGCGCCTCTTGCGCTACACGCCGGTCGCGGTGCTCCCCGGGCTCGTCGCACCGCTCGTGCTGTGGCCGGAAGCAACCGGGGGCACCCCCGAGCCAGCCCGGCTCAGCGCCGCTGCCGTAACACTGGCCATCGGGCTTTTTGCGCGCAACACGCTCTATGCCATCATCGGCGGCGCGGTGACCCTATTTGGCATGTTGTGGCTCTTGGGCTGACGCTCAGGCGGCAAGCCCCTTCGAGCCCATGTCCAGGTATTTCTGCCGCCGATCCTTGCGCAACACGCCCGGTTTTTTCGCCAACAGCGCCTTCAGTTCGACCTCAAGCGCCTTGCCGACGGCTGTGATCGTCTCCTCGCGGCCCCGCTGGGCACCGCCAACCGGCTCGGCGATGATCCGGTCGATCACCCCCAATTGCTTGAGGTCCTGCGCCGTCAGCCGCAGTGCCTCGGCGGCCTCGCGCATCTTCTCGGCATCCTTCCACAGGATCGAGGCGCAGCCTTCCGGGCTGATCACCGAGTAGATCGAGTGCTCCAGCATCATCACGGTGTTGCCGGTGGCAAAGGCCACCGCACCACCCGAGCCGCCCTCGCCAATGATCACGCTCAGAAGCGGCACCCTGAGGCTCAGGCATTTCTCCGTCGACCGCGCGATCGCCTCGGATTGGCCGCGCTCCTCGGCCCCTTTGCCGGGGTAGGCGCCGGGGGTGTCGACCAGCGAGATCACCGGCAGGCCGAAGCGGTCGGCGAGGTCCATCAGGCGGATCGCCTTGCGGTATCCCTCGGGCCGGGCCATGCCGAAATTACGCTCGATCCGGCTCTTGGTGTCGTGCCCCTTCTCGTGGCCGATCACCATCACCGGGGTGTCGCCAAGACGCGCAAGCCCGCCCATGACGGCGTGGTCGTCAGCGAAGTTCCGGTCGCCCGCCAGCGGGGTATATTCGTTGAACAGCGCCTCGATGTAGTCCTTGCAATGGGGCCGGTCGGGATGGCGCGCCACCTGGCATTTGCGCCAGGGCGTGAGATCCTTGTAGAGGTCCTTGAGCAGCGCCTCGGCCTTGCGGTCGAGCGCGGCGGCCTCCTTCTCGATGTCCATCTCCTCGTTCGCCCGCGCCATGGCGCGCAGCTCTTCAGCCTTTCCTTCGATCTCTGCGAGCGGCTTTTCGAACTCGAGGTAGTTGGTCATCGGGAACCCCACATCTGTCTGGGGCCGATATAAGGCGCGCAGGCGCGGGATTGCAACTCGACAGGCGCACCTTGGCCACCCCGCCCCCAGAAAAGGAGCGGGGCGCCGATCGGGTCACTTGTCGCCCAAGCGCCAGCCGGCGCACTCAGCCCTGCGCGATCATTTCGGCCTGTTTCACGATCACCTCGGCCTGCTTGATCGAGGCGATATCGACGAGGCGGCCCTTGTAGACGGTTGCCCCCGCCCCCGTCCGCTTGGCCTCCTCCATCGCCGCGAGAATCTCGCGCGCTTCGGTGACCTTGGCCTCCGACGGGGTAAACACCGCGTTGGCCAGCGCGATCTGCTTGGGATGAATCGCCCATTTGCCGACCATGCCCAGCGTCGCCGAGCGTTTGGCCTGCGCGATGTAGCCCTCATCGTCGGAGAAATCGCCAAACGGTCCGTCAACCGGCAGAAGACCGTGGGTCCGGCAGGCCGCGACGATCGCGGTCTGCACCCAGTGCCACGGGTCCGACCAATATTTCGCGCCCTCGTGGAGCATGTAATAATCTTCCTGCGTGCCGCCGATCCCGGTGGTCTGCATCCCCATCGAGGCGGCGAAATCGGCAGCCCCGAGGCTCATCGCCTGAAGCCGTGGCGAGGCGGCGGCGATGTCCTCCACATGGGCAATGCCCGCGGCGCTCTCGATGATCACCTCGAAGCTCACCGGCTTGGTGCGCCCCTTGGCCCGCTCAACCGCGGTGACGAGCGCATCGACGGCATAGACGTCTTCGGCGCAGCCCACTTTCGGGATCATGATCTGGTCGAGCCGATCGCCGGCCTGCTCCAGAAGATCGACCACGTCGCGATACCAATAAGGCGTGTCGAGCCCGTTGATCCGCACCGAGATATACTTGCTGCCCCAGTCGACGGTGTTGATCGCCTCGATCACGTTGGCGCGGGCGGTGTCCTTGTCGTCGGGCGCCACGCTGTCTTCGAGATCGAGGTTGATCACGTCGGCGTCCGACGCCGCCATCTTGGCAAACAATTTGGGGTTGGAGCCGGGGCCGAACAATTGGCACCGGTTTGGCCGGGCCGGGGCGGGGGGCTGGATGCGGAAAGACACGGGCAAACCTCCGAGCAAGTTTGTGTCGATTTGATCGGAGCCACGGATAGATTGTTGCGCACGGGGGCGCAAGACGATTCTCGCACCCGCAGAAAAGTAGCGCCGCGATGCAGCGGGTCGAGAAATTTATCCTGTGTTCTTTTCAGTTCACGCAAGATTCTTCGCAGATCTTCAAGGATTGCACCGAGTCTTGCGAATTTCTTTCCGTATTCCTCGGTAATCCTGCGCCAAACAGGAGTCTGCCATGATCGAAACCCCGTATCTTCTCTTCCTTGGCGATGCCCCCGACCAGCTTGCCGCCAAGGTGGCGCAGGGGATCAAGGACTGGCGCCCCGAAAACGCCGTCGGCCAGTTTCGGATGGACGGCTGCAAGGCCGATCTGGGCTTGACCGACATGACCCTCGCCGAGGCCAGGGCTGCGGGCGCCAAGACCCTCGTGATCGGGGTCGCCAACCGGGGCGGCGTGATCAGCGCTGCGTGGAAGAAGGTGCTGGTGAGCGCGCTCGAAGAGGGCTTCGACCTGGCCTCGGGCCTGCACAACCTCCTGCGCGACGAGCCCGATCTGGTCGCCGTCGCCCAAGCCACCGGCCGCGCCCTGCATGACGTGCGGGTGCCGGAAGTGGACTACCCGATCGCCAACGGCGTCAAACGCAGTGGCAAGCGCTGCCTTGCCGTGGGCACCGATTGTTCGGTCGGAAAGATGTATACGGCGCTGGCGATGGACCGCGAGATGCGGGCGCGCGGTATGAAATCGACCTTCCGCGCCACCGGCCAGACCGGCATCCTGATCACCGGCGACGGCGTGCCGCTTGACGCGGTGGTGGCTGATTTCATGGCCGGGTCGGTCGAATGGCTGACCCCGGAAAACGATCCAGACCACTGGGACCTGATCGAGGGCCAGGGCTCGCTCTTCCACGTCTCCTATTCCGGCGTGACGATGGCGCTCATTCACGGCGGCCAGCCCGACGCCCTGATCCTCGCCCACGAGCCGACCCGCGACCACATGCGGGGCCTGCCGGGCTACGACCTGCCGGGGCTGGAGGCGCTGCGCGACACGGCACTTGCCCTTGCGAAAGTCGCCAATCCCGATTGCGAGGTGGTCGCGATCTCCGTCAATACCCAGCACATGTCGGATGCCGACGCCGCGGCCTATATCGCCGAGACCGAAGCCCGTATGGGCCTGCCCACCACCGACCCGTTTCGATACGGAGCAGGCAAGCTTGTGGATGCGCTGGCGGCTATCGGCTAGGGCTCTTCGCATCCGCTGGACGCTCATCGCCTGCCGAAGAGCGTCTGCCAGGACCCGATGAGGCCGGCCCCGGAGGACCACATGAACCTGACCGTGACTGCTGACACCTTCCCGCTCGCGGAGGTCTTCACCATCTCCCGCGGCTCGCGCACCGAAGCGAAAGTGCTCACCGTGCGGATCGAGCACGAAGGCGCGGCCGGGTGGGGAGAATGCGTGCCCTATGCGCGCTATGGCGAGACGCTGGAGAGTGTCACGGCACAGATCGAGGGCTTGCCCGCGCAATTTTCCAGGGCCGAATTGCAGGACCTCCTGCCCGCGGGTGCGGCCCGCAACGCCGTGGACTGCGCACTGTGGGATTGGGAGGCCAAACGCACCGGCAGACGCGCCTGGGAGCTGGCGGGCCTTCCGGCGCCGGGGCCGGAGATCACTGCCTACACGCTGTCGCTGGCCGACGCCGATACGATGCGCCTCAAGGCTGCGGAAAACGCCGCCCGCCCGCTTCTGAAAATCAAGCTTGGCACGCCCGATGACATGCCGCGGCTCGAGGCCGTGCGCGCGGGCGCGCCCAAATCGCGGATCATCGTCGATGCCAACGAGGGGTGGACGGCGGAAATCTATGCCGATCTCGCCCCGCACCTGTTGCGCCTCGGCGTCGAACTGGTCGAGCAACCTCTGCCGGTGGGGGCCGACGAGATGCTCGCCGAGATCGCCCGTCCGCTGCCCGTCTGCGCCGACGAGAGTTGCCACGACCGAGCCAGCCTGCCCGAGCTCATGGGCAAGTATGACGTGGTGAACATCAAGCTCGACAAGACGGGCGGGCTGACAGAAGCCCTCGCCTTGCGCGAAGCCGCGCGCGCCGAACGCTTCCGGATCATGGTCGGCTGCATGGTGGGCTCCTCGCTCGCAATGGCCCCCGCGGTGCTCGTCGCGCAGGGCGCGATGGTGACGGACCTTGACGGCCCGCTCCTTCTCGCCCAAGACCGGGCCGAACCTTTGCATTACGACGAGGCGGGCGTGCATCCTCCGGCACCGGGCCTCTGGGGATAGGAGAGCACCATGAGCCGCATCGTCTATGTCAACGGCGAGTACCTGCCCGAAGAAGAGGGCAAGATCTCGATCTTCGATCGCGGCTTTCTGATGGCCGACGGGGTCTATGAAGTGACCTCGGTGCTCGGCGGCAAACTGATCGACTTCGAAGGCCATGCCGCGCGCCTGGCCCGCTCGCTCGCCGAGCTCGACATGGCGCAGCCGATCAGTCACGAAGAGCTGCTGGCCGCGCATCGCGAACTGGTGGCGCGCAACGACATCGACGAGGGGCTCGTTTACCTCCAGATCACCCGGGGCAGCGCAGGCGACCGCGATTTCGTCTTCCCCGACCCGGAAACAACCCCGGGCACCGTGGTGATGTTCACCCAGTCCAAACCCGGCCTCGCCGACAACCCGGCAGCCAAGACCGGCCTTTCGGTGATCTCGATCCCCGACCAGCGCTGGGCCCGGCGCGACATCAAGACGGTGCAGCTCCTCTATCCCTCGATGGCCAAGATGGCCGCGCTCGCCGCCGGCGCGGGCGACGCCTGGTTCGTCGAAGACGGGGTGGTGACCGAGGGCACCTCGAACAACGCCTACATCGTCAAGGACGGCAAGATCATCACCCGTGAGCTTTCGACCGACATCCTGCACGGGATCACCCGGGCCGCCGTGTTGCGCTACGCGGCAGAGGCGCAGATGGAAGTGGTCGAGCGCAACTTCACCATCGAAGAAGCACAAAGCGCCGACGAGGCCTTTGTCACCTCGGCGACGACCTTCGTGATGCCGGTGACAGAGATCGACGGCGCGAAACTCGGTGACGGCACGCCCGGACCGGTGGCCAGACGGCTGCGGGAGCTCTACATCGAAGAAAGCCTGAAGTCGGCGATCTGAGACCGCGCCAACCTGCGGCGCATTGCCCCGATTCGCCGCGAACAGCGGCCCGGGCGGTGTTTCGCCCTTGCGTTGCCACAGGTGCTGGGGCCACTTTTTTGCGC